>NZ_QSCK01000030.1:0-56670 GCF_003463035.1 Roseburia sp. OF03-24
ATGGTACAGTTATCAGTTCAGATACTGTTCCGTGAATAATTCAGGATAAAGATGAGAAAAATAGCGGGTAGAAAAAAATTTCCGCGGAAAAGAGGAGAAATATGCAGATCACAGTGGCAGGAAACAAAAAAGAAGTAAAAGATGATTTGAAGTTAACAGAACTGTTTGAGTTAGAGCAGGTGGAGACACCAGAGTATGTTACCGTTTCCATCAATGAGGAATTTGTTCCATCTGACCAGGTGCAGTCAACGGTATTAAAAGATGGTGACAACGTAGAATTTTTATATTTCATGGGAGGAGGCAGCTATGGCATTAACAGATGAGCAGATTGAGCGTTACTCAAGACATATTATTTTAAAAGAAGTCGGCGCAAAGGGACAGAAAAAACTTTTGAATGCAAAAGTTCTGATTATCGGAGCAGGCGGACTTGGAGCACCGGCAGCAATGTATCTTGGTGCAGCAGGTGTGGGAACCATTGGTATCGTAGATGCAGATGAGGTCGATCTTTCTAATTTACAGCGTCAGATCATCCACGGCACAGCCGACATCGGAAAAGCAAAAGTAAAATCCGCAAAAGAGACGATCAATGCGATGAACCCGGATGTAACGGTAAAAACCTACCGCCAGTTTGTGACAAGCGAAAACATCATGGATCTGATTGCCGATTATGATTTTATCATTGACGGAACGGACAATTTCCCGGCAAAATTTTTGATCAATGATGCCTGTGTTATGGCGAAAAAACCATTTTCCCATGCAGGAATCATCCGCTTTAAAGGACAGCTTATGACTTATGTTCCGGGAGAGGGACCATGTTACCGCTGTGTATTCAAAAATCCACCACCAAAGGATGCAGTGCCGACCTGTAAACAGGCAGGTGTCATCGGTGCCATGGGCGGTGTGATCGGAAGTTTACAGGCAATGGAAGCTATCAAATACATTCTTGGTGTAGGAAAACTTTTGACCGGTTATTTATTGACCTACGATGCGATCAACCAGGAATTTCATAAAGTGAAACTGCCATCCAATACAGATGGCTGTGCAGTATGTGGAAAGCATCCGACAATCACAGAACTGATCGATTATGAGCAGGTTGTCTGCACAGATGGTATTTAATTTAGGAGGCGCATATGCTGATTTTAAAACAGGAAGATTACAATAAGATCGTAGATCACGCAAAAAACGGACTCCCGAATGAAGCATGCGGACTGCTTGGCGGCTATGTGGAAGGGGAAAAACGTGTGGTAACAGACGTGTATCTGCTTCGCAATGTAGACGAGAGCAGGGAACATTTTTCCATGGACCCGGCAGAGCAGCTAGCAGCGATCAAAGATATCCGCCAGAAAAAAGGCGTGCTTCTCGGTAATTTCCACTCGCATCCGGAATCGCCGTCACGCCCGTCCCAGGAAGACATCCGCTTAGCGTATGATCCGAAGATGAACTATCTTATCCTTTCGCTGATGAATCCGGAGGAACTTGTACTTAATTCTTTCCATATCGAAAAAGGAGAGGTCACAAAAGAAGAGCTTGTGATCGAAGCGTAAAAATAAAATCATAGACAAAAATAAGTGTGGAAGAAAATTTTTTCACACTTATTTTTTGTTTTATGGTACCAGAGGACTAGACCGTCAATTGACATAAATGATAATGATACGCTAAGATAAAAATATTGTGAAAAATGATTTTTTTAAAAGAAAATGAGGTTGCAGCAGGCAGCTGGAGGAGTATTGCGTGAGTAAGAAAATGTTATTAAGAGTATTAGCGGCAGTGATGCTATCAGGAGAGATAAGTGCTTCCCCTGTGTTGGCACAGAATCTGTACGCAGACAGGGACGTGACAGAAATCATGGAAACAGAGGAGGATGCGGCGGAGACAGAGCATGTGTTTTCTGTGGGCAATGCACTAGAAGATAAAAATGGTTTTGTAATTGAAAATGGAGTTTTAACAGATTACAGAGGGTATGAAACAGAGATTGCGATTCCGGCAGGGGTAACTTCCATCGGTGAGTCGGCATTTGAGGGAAAAGATATTGAGAGCGTCAAAGTTCCGGATGGGGTTACTGCATTAGGATATAGAGCATTTTATCACTGTACGAAATTAAAGTCTGTGGAACTGCCAAAGACCTTACAGACGATCGCATCATATGCATTCAGAAGTTGTGAAAATTTAGAATGCATAACAGTTTCCGGTACCTCTGCGAAAAAAGGAACGGTAATGATACCGGGCAGCGTTACGGAGATGAAAGATTTTACTTTTGGCGGAAGTGATTTAATTACGGAACTGGATATAACGACTTCTACGGCAGTTATCTCTAACCGTATTGTAGATCTGCCCAATGTGAATACAGTAAAAGCCACTGGCAGTACAAAATACAAAGTCCAGGATAACATATTGTATGATAAATCAGTTGAAGATTTATACTATTTTCCGCAGGGAGGCAGCAAAACGCAGGTCATATTGCCGGAGGGCGTTGAGGTTATTGAAAAAGCAGCTTTTTATAACTGCAAAAATATTGAAAATATAACCTTGCCACAGACCTTATGGAAGATTGATGATATGGCACTGTGGGGATGTGAGAAGATAAAGAAACTGGAGCTGACTTCGAAAATTTCAAGTGTTGGAAGTTATGTATTCAGGGACTGTAAGGCATTAGAAGAGATTATAGTTGTACCGGAAAACACATATTTTAAAAGTGTGGACGGTATTTTATATGAAAAGAAGAAATACATGAGAATGATGGTATGTCCTGCGATGAAACAGGGAATTGTTACGGTTGCAGACGGAATGCATGAGATTGGTACGGAGGCATTTCATGACTGTAAATATGTGACAGAAGTCAGACTGCCGGAAAGTTTAGAGACAATCAACAGCAGTGCTTTTGAAGGATGCAGTGCGCTGGAAAAAATTGAACTGCCGGATAATATCGAGCAAATTGGAATGTATGCATTTGAAGATTGTACAGCGTTAAAGAGTGTCAAATTACCAGCCAGATTAACGGACATTGATCAGGCAGTGTTTGCGGGGTGTGAGTCTCTGGAAAATATCGTGATTCCAGAAGGGGTAACCAGTATAAAATACAGGGCATTTGATGGCTGTGATAATTTACAGTATGCGATCATTCCGGCGTCCGTAACCAGCATAGAGGATGGTGCATTTGAAACCGGCCGGAGAGACAGGGATCTGCTCATTTACTGTAAGGAGGGAACCTGTGCAGAAAGCTACGCAAAAGAAAATGATATTTCTTATGCGTATGGAAACACAGCGAAGAAACGGCAGACGATCACAGCGAATGACTTTGAAAAAATGTATGGAGATGAATCATTTTATATTCAGGCAGCTACAGACGGAGATGGAAAGCTGACTTATAAGGTAAAGGATGAGTCTGTGGTTACGGTAAGCGCTGACGGAAAAGTCACGATCAAAGGAACAGGAACAACAGATGTCGTGATCACGGCTGCAAGAACAGACGCTTACGAGTGGGCATCGAAAACGATCCATATCAGTGTCCGGGGTGTAGTGAAGAAAAAATCGCAGACGATCACCGTCGCGGATATTATCAGTATCTATGAAGGAAATACGGTAGCATTAGACGCTGCAACGGATGGGGACGGAACAATTTCTTATGTGTCAGATGATAAAACGGTTGCAAGCGTGGATGCTTCCGGAAAAGTCTGTGGAATAAAACAGGGGACAGCACATATTACTGTTCTTGCATCAGAAACGGAATTGTATCATGCATCAGAGACAATCGTCACAGTAACTGTGAAGCCAAAAAAGACACAGAGTAATACAGATCCGGGAAAAAAACCATCGGATAACGTGTCGAAGGATGATTCACAGACAACAGAGGATAAAAAACCTTCTGATGGCGGCAACAATACATCCGGGACAACAGATGGTCAGCAGACAAAGAAGAAACAGACCATAAAAGCAAAAAATATCACAAAGACATACAGTACAAAAACATTTTCCATCGGAGCAAAGACAAATGGTGGAGGTAAATTAACATACAAGGTGGCAGATAAAAAAATTGCGACCATAAGTAAGACCGGAAAGATCAAACTGAAAAATTGTGGACAGACAAAAATTACGATCAAAGCAGCCGCAAAAGGAAAATATAAGGCAGCAACAAAGACGATCACATTAACCGTAAAACCGGTAAAGGTAAAAGTAACCTCTGTAAAGCAGCTAAAGGCAAAGACGTTACAGGTAAAGTGGAAAAAGGATAAGAAGGCATCCGGTTATATCATTCAGTACTCCACAGATAAGAAATTCAAAAAGAATGTGAAAAAAGCTGTTGTCACAAAAAACCAGACCGTTACGAAAAAGATTACGAAATTAAAACCGGGAAAGAAATATTATGTCCGTGTGTGTGCATATAAAAATTCTCACGGAAAAAAAGTACAGGGAAGTTATGGTACGGTAAAAAGTGTAAAATTGAAGTGATATGCATCAGCATAAAAGTGGTAAAGGATGGAGAAACGTTATGAAAATGAAAAGAATACTGACTGGAATGCTGGGAGCAGCTATTTTAGCTGCAGGCGTAAATCTATTGTCCGTACAGGCGGCAGAAAATGCAGGAGTGATGGAATATATAGCTGCGACAGAATACATAGAGGAAACAGAAGCAGCAGAGCCGGAAAATGCAGAAAAACAGGTGTTTGAAACTGAAGAAGATACAAAAACAGCAGATACGGGTGAATTTACGATCAACAACGGTCTGTTGACAAAATATACCGGAACAGCAGAGACGGTTACAATCCCTTCAAATGTCAGTAGAATTGGCAAGTCAGCATTTCAGAATAATAAATACATCAAAAGCGTAATCATTCCGGGAAATGTACGGAAAATTGAAATGCTGGCATTTTATGGATGCAGCAATCTGGAAAGTGTCACAATGGCAGAAGGTGTAGAAGAGATTGGTATGCAGACATTTTCCGAAACTCATTTGAAAAGTGTTGTTCTTCCCAAATCCATAATCAAAATGGATAGACTTGTGTTTACAAGCTGCAATCGGCTGACAAGTATTGATTTTACAGAGGGCACTTATAATATTAATGGTGATATCATAGGTTCCTGTGCTGCGCTGACAGAGATAAAGGTTTCAGGCAATAATACGAGATATCAGGTTAAAGATAACGTGTTATATGAAAAGAATGGAAAAACAGTTTGTTATTGTCCGGCAGGCCGCAAGACTGATATGAATGTGCCGGATGGAGTAGAGCATATCGGAGATTTTGCATTCTGGGATTGTCTTACAACGAAAGTTACACTTCCTGATAGTGTAAAAAGTATTGGAGAACGGGCATTTTTTTCGACCGGAATGGAGACGATGATACTTCCGGCGAATCTGGAGTCGATCGGAAAAGAAGCATTTTTTTATTGCCAAAATTTAAAACAGATCACAATTCCGGCTAAGACAACAAAAATAGGAAACAATGTGTTCGGCAGCTGTGATCACTTAGAGACGATCAATGTGGCGGCAGGGAATACGATATACAGATCAGAGGATGGCATATTGTATGGCACAGAGGAAGGCAGACTCGTGTTGATTAATTGTCCTGCCGGGAAAAAAGGCAGCGTGAAGATCTTAGAGGGGACGGTGGGAATCCTTGACGGTTCCTTCAGTAACTGTGAAAAGATCACATCGGTAGATATGCCGGACAGCGTAAAGAGCATTGGCGAAGATGCATTTAAATCCTGTTCCTCGCTTATAAAAGTCCGGTTTTCAAATCAGCTTACAGATATAGGAAACTATGCCTTTTATAGGTGTGATTCCATGCAGCAGGTACATCTGCCGGACAGTGTTAAAGATTTGGGGGCATGGGCTTTCCGGTATTGTGATGCGTTGACAGAGGTAACAATTTCCAAAAATATTTCGGATATTCTGGATAATGCGTTTGGTGACTGCACAAATCTGACCGGTATTACCATACCGGACGGGGTAAAAACAATAGCAGACAATGCGTTTTCGTATTGCAGCAATTTAACGATATACTGTAGTTCAGGTTCTGCTGCAGAAAAATATGCGAAAAATAACAATATAAAAAGTAAGGTAGCCGACGAACGGAAAACCCAGACGATTACGACAGATAATGATAACATTGAAAAAACGGTTGGAGATCCGGATTTTAAGATCACTGCAAAAACAACCGGGGATGGAACTCTAAGTTTTTATTCGGGAAACGAGGATATCATTCAGGTATCTGAAAATGGAGCTGTAAAGATCATCGGAGCAGGTACGACCAATATTGTGATCACGGCATCTGCGACGCAAAATTGTAAAATGGCGCAGACAGAAATTTATATTACAATAAAAAATAAAGAAACGGATCAAAAGCGTGTGCAAAAGATCACGTATTCTTATCAGGCAGATAAAAAGGATCTGAATATTTTCTATCTTGACGCAAAGTCGGATGGGGATGGTAAGATATCTTACCGGTCAGAAAACGAAAAAATCGTAAAAATAGATGCAGATGGAAAAGGATATATTTTAGGTTCCGGGACAGTAAAAATTATTATCTCGGCATCAGAGACAGATACCTGTGCGGCAGCGAAGAAAATAGTTACGTTAAATGTAGAAAAAATAACAGATCAGACAGATGAACCGGGGCAGACACAAAAGCCGGATCAGACAGAAAAGCCGGGGCAGACAGATACTCCGAATCAGCCGGATAAGCCGTCAGACCAGAACGGTAATGCCACACAGCAGAAAAAGAAACAGACCATAAAAGCTAAAAATATTACAAAGACCTACAGCACAAAAACTTTTGCCATAGGTGCCAAATCAAGTTGTGGGGCAAAACTGACCTACAAGGTGGCAGATAAAAAGATCGCAGCCATAAGTAAGACCGGAAAAATCAAATTAAAGAGTTACGGACAGACAAAAATCACAATCAAAGCGGCTGCAAAAGGAAAATATAAGGCAGCAACAAAGACGATTACTTTAACGGTAAAACCGGTGAAGAACCAGATTACTTCTCTGAAATCCAAAAAGGCAAAGACATTTGAAGTAAAATGGAAAAAGGACAAGAAAGCATCCGGTTATATCGTTCAGTATTCCATGGATAAGAAATTCAAAAAGAATGTAAAAAAAGTTGTCGTCACAAAAAACAAAACCACTACCAAAAAAATCACAAAATTAAAGCCGGGAAAGAAATACTATGTCCGCGTATGCTCTTATAAAAATTCCCGCGGGAAAAGAGTGCAGGGAGCTTATAGTAAGGTGAAAACTGTGACGGTCAGAAAGTGATTGCTCCTGTTATTTTCGGAAATAAAAGATTAAAAAATTTAAAAGAATTAATGTAAGAACAGCTATAAACACAGTGTTTATGGTTGTTCTTTTTTTCTATTTATGGTTCCTGATACCTAAGTACCATTTTGCAAAATTTTATCAAATTACCTTGACAAATATTTCCATCAGACATATACTTTGAAAAGCTAATTATTTGACTATCAAACTATTTGAAAGGCAAATGATTACATGAATCAGAAAATAAGAAAAGAAAATCAGCCCACAATAGAAATAAGGGCAAGGCGCTGAAAAAATAATAAGGTATGCGCAGAAAAGGAGAAAAATATGTTAGAGAAAATGATCCCGATTATTGCAGAGCAGTTAAATGTAAATGAGTCTGAAATCAAGGCAGAGTCTAATTTCAAAGATGATTTAGGAGCAGATTCCTTAGATTTATTCGAACTTGTTATGGCTCTTGAGGAAGAGTTTGGTGTTGAGATCCCATCGGAGGATTTAACTTCTATCGTAACTGTCAATGATGTTGTTGAGTACTTAAAAGGAAAAGGTGTGGCTTAAGTATGGAGACAAGGGTAAGCAAACTGCTGGGAACAAAATATCCGGTCATCCAGGGCGGTATGGCATGGGTTGCGGAATATCATCTTGCGGCGGCAGTTTCAAATGCCGGAGGGTTAGGAATCATCGGAGCTGCAAGTGCACCGCCTGAAGTGGTAAGAGAACAGGTCAGGGAAGTAAAAAAGCTGACGGACAAGCCATTTGGCGTGAATGTCATGTTATTAAATCCGAATGCGGCTGAGGTTGCACAGATCGTCATTGAAGAGGGCGTTAAGGTTGTGACCACAGGTGCCGGAAATCCCGGAAAATTCATGGATGCATGGAAACAGGCAGGCGTTGTCGTGATTCCGGTTGTTGCAAGTGTTGCAATGGCGAGAATGATGGAACGTGGCGGAGCAGATGCAGTCATTGCAGAGGGAATGGAGTCTGGCGGACATATCGGTGCACAGACGACCATGACACTCGTTCCGCAGGTGGCAGATGCAGTACAGATACCGGTCATTGCCGCAGGGGGAATTGCAGACGGCAGAGGCATGGCAGCAGCATTTATGCTCGGCGCCGAAGGTGTACAGATGGGAACCAGATTTGTGGTCGCGAAAGAATCCATCGTGCATCCGAATTATAAAGAGCGTGTCATTAAGGCAAAGGATATTGATTCGGAAGTGACAGGTATGAGTACCGGACATCCGATCCGCGTGCTGCGCAACCAGATGAGCCGCGAATATCTGAAACTGGAAAAAGAGGGAGCATCCTTTGAAGAGTTAGAGCACCTTACACTTGGTTCCCTGCGCAAGGCAGTCATGGATGGTGATGTGGTAAACGGAAGCCTGATGGCAGGACAGAGCGCGGGCATGGTAAAAAAAGAGCAGACCTGTAAAGAGATCATTGAGGATGTTGTGACACAGGCAGAGAAGCTGCTGGGAAGACCATGTGAAAAATAAGATTTTTCACACGCAAGATTTGTGCTTACGCACAAACTTGAGATGCGCAAAAGACAGCGCAAGAATGGAGATTAACATGGGAAAGACGGTTTTTATGTTTCCGGGACAGGGAGCACAGTACATAGGAATGGCAAAGGATTTTTACGATGCTATGCCGGAATGCAGGGAAGTATTTGAGGAGGCATCCGAGGCGTCAGGACTTGATATTGCTGCGTTATGTTTTGAGGAAAATGATAAGATCAATATCACAGAATATACGCAGATCTGTATGCTGACTGCAGAGGCAGCAATCCTGCGTGCCTTACAGGTAAAAGGTTACAAAGCAGACGTGACGGCGGGTTTAAGTCTTGGTGAGTATGGGGCATTGATCGCCTGTGGAGCATTGAGCAGAAAAGATGCGTTTGCACTGGTGCGCAAGAGAGGTATTTATATGCAGGAGGCAGTGCCGGAAGGTGGGGCAATGGCAGCAGTTTTAGCATTAGATACCGCGCAGATCGAGGAAGCCTGTGAAAAAACAGAAGGCATTGTATCGATCGCAAACTATAACTGTCCGGGGCAGATCGTTATTACCGGAGAAGAAGAAGCTGTGACAGCGGCAGGTGAGCTCTGTAAGGAAGCCGGAGCAAAACGTGTCGTTCCTTTAAAAGTCAGCGGTCCGTTCCATTCTGCAATGTTAAAAGGTGCCGGAGAAAAGCTTGGAGAAGAATTAAAGCGGGTGACAGTCCATACCCCGGAAATTCCTTATGTTGCCAATGTGACAGCAGACTATGTGACCAAAGAAGAGGATATCAAGCCATTACTGGAAAAACAGGTATCCTCATCTGTCCGATGGCAGCAGACGATCGAGCGACTGATCGCAGATGGCGCAGATCTGTTTATAGAGATCGGACCGGGAAAAACACTGACCGGATTTATGCGTAAAATCAACCGCGATGTAACGGCAGTCAACATTGATAAGTTTGAGGATTTCAAGAAGTTTATTGCGGAGAATTAATACGCGGAATCAATGTTATCAGCTTTCGTTAACTTAAAAATTATTTTTAATAACGAAGGCATGGTGCCGCAGTTATCAGAAAAAGGAGAAGTTATGTTAACAAATAAGACAGCACTGGTCACCGGTGCAAGCCGCGGCATCGGAGCTGCGATCGCAAAAAGTCTTGCAAAAGAAGGTGCTTTTGTCATCATCAATTACAATGGTTCAAAAGAGCGTGCGGATGCTGTTGCCGCAGAAATCCTTGCAGATGGCGGTAAGGCGGCTGTTTATGGATGCAATGTTTCTGATTACAGTGCCTGTGAAAAGATGGCAAAAGACATTATAGAGAACTATGGGCATCTGGATATTCTTGTCAACAATGCAGGAATCACGAGAGATGATCTTTTGATGAAGATGAGTGAGGAAGCATTTGATGCAGTCATTGCAACAAATCTTAAGGGGACATTCAACACGATCCGTCATTTTTCACGCTATCTGTTAAAACAGCGCTCCGGAACGATCATCAATCTTTCCTCTGTATCCGGTATTCTTGGAAATGCAGGACAGGCAAATTACAGTGCAAGCAAGGCGGGCGTGATCGGACTGACCAAAAGTGTGGCGAGAGAACTTTCTTCCCGTGGGATTACCTGCAATGCGGTTGCGCCGGGATTCATTGATACGGAAATGACAGCGCAGATGACAGACAAGGCAAAGGAAGCAGTGAAAACGCAGATCCCGCTCGGCAGAGTCGGAAAAGTGGATGATATTGCGGAGGTAGTGACATTTTTAGCCTCGGAGAAAGCATCCTACATGACAGGACAGGTAATTTCCGTGGACGGCGGTATGAGCATATAAGCAGTAAAAACATTTTGACTGCATGGTATTGTGTCGGATCAAAAAGGAAAAGCCTGAATTTGGGGCTTGAAAATGGAAAGGAAAAGTTATGAGCAGACGAGTAGTGGTAACAGGAATGGGCGCGATCACTCCGATCGGACTTAGTGTAGAGGAGTTCTGGCAGTCCGTAAAAGAAGGAAAAATCGGTTTCGGTGAGATCACAAAATTTGATACAGAAGGATATAAATGTCATCTTGCAGCCGAAGTAAAAGATTTCGATGCAAAACAGTATATGGATGCGAAGACGGCAAGACGTATGGAACTGTTCTGTCAGTACGCGGTGGCAGCTGCAAAAGAGGCGATCACAGATGCAGCATTAGATATGGAAAAAGAAGATCCTTACCGCGTCGGCGTATCAGTCGGAAACGGAGTCGGAAGTCTTGGGGGAATTGAGCGTGAGCACAAAAGACTGTTGGAAAAAGGACCGTCAAAAGTGAATCCGCTGTTCGTACCGCTTGTCATTTCCAACATGGCAGCCGGAAATGTTTCCATTGCATTTGGACTGAAAGGAAAGAGTATCAATGTGGTAACAGCATGTGCAACCGGAACAAACAGTATCGGTGAGGCATTCCGGAGTATTCAGTATGGTGAAGCAGATGTGATGGTTGCCGGTGGAACAGAGGGCGCAATCTGTCCGCTTGGAATTGCCGGATTTACATCACTGACGGCGCTTTCCACTGAGAGTGATCCGGCAAAATGCTCGATTCCATTTGACAAAAACCGCAGTGGTTTTGTGATGGGAGAAGGTGCTGCGATCGTTGTATTAGAGGAATTAGAACATGCAAAAGCACGTGGAGCAAAAATATATGCGGAAGTAGTCGGATACGGAACATCATCCGATGCATACCATATTACTTCGCCTGCTGAGGATGGTGCCGGTGCAGCCCGCGCCATGACCAATGCGGTGGAAGATGCAGGCATCCGTTCGGAAGAAATCACCTACATCAATGCACATGGAACATCCACGCATCACAACGACCTGTTTGAAACGCGTGCGATCAAACTTGCTTTTGGCGATCACGCATATGATATGAAGGTCAATTCCACCAAATCTATGGTTGGACATTTGCTCGGTGCGGCAGGAGCCATTGAATTTGTGGCCTGTGTCAAAGAAATCCAGGATAGTTTTGTACACGCGACAGTTGGTTATACAACGCCGGATGAGGAACTTGACCTTGATTACTGCAAAGAAGCAGTGCAGATGGATGTGCCATATGCGCTGAGCAACTCGCTTGGTTTTGGCGGGCATAATGCAAGTATCCTGCTGAAAAAATACAGAGATGCTATTTGATCTTGACATCAAACATCATTTGCCGGTCAATCCATACAATCAATATATTGGAAAAATAAGGAGGCAGGGTTATGCCAGTTCTTACAACAAAACAGATCATGGAGATCATTCCGCATCGTCAGCCGTTTTTGCTGATCGACACGGTGGAAGAATTAGAATCCGGCATGCGTGCCGTTGCAAAAAAATGTGTCAGCTACAATGAGCCATTCTTTGGCGGACATTTTCCAAATGAGCCGGTCATGCCGGGCGTACTGATCATTGAAGCACTGGCACAGACCGGAGCGGTTGCAATTCTCTCGGTGGAAGAAAACCGCGGAAAAACTGCATATTTTGCGGGAATCAATTCTGCAAAATTCAAACGGAAAGTAGTGCCGGGAGATGTGTTGATATTGGAAACAGAGATCATAAAGCAAAAAGGCCCGATCGGTGTCGGCCGTGCCACAGCGAAGGTGGGGGATGACATTGCATGTATCGCGGAGCTGACATTTGCGATCAGTTGAAGTTAAGAGAGTCTGGAACAGCGCAGGTTTGATAAATAACTGTAAACAGGCAAAAAGGGGAAAGTATGGCAGCATTTTTTTTGAAGAAGAAAAAAGAAGTAACAGAGACGGTAGAAGAACCACAGAAAACGGTAGAGGCAGCAAAAAAAGAGGCAGAGACAGTTAATACAGAGCCGCCGGCAACGATCGTCTGTCCGGCTTGTGGCAGAGAGATCAATAAGAAAACTGCGGAAAAAAATAAATATGTCTGTTATGAGTGCGGCAATTATTTCCGCGTCCGTACCAAAAACAGGATCCGCATGGTTGCGGATAAGGATACCTTTGAGCCGTGGTTTGAGGAATTGGAGTCAAAAAATCCGCTTGATTTTCCGGGATATCCGGAGAAGATCAAAGCCGCACAGGAAAAGACAGGACTGCATGAGGCAGTCACAGTCGGAAAATGCAGGATCTATGGACTTGAGACGGTGATCGGCGTGTGTGATGCCCGGTTTATGATGAGCAGTATGGGGCATGTTGTGGGAGAAAAAATCGCACTTGCGGTGGAGCGTGCGACAGAACTTTCTCTTCCGGTTATTTTATTCTGTTGTTCCGGTGGTGCAAGAATGCAGGAGGGAATCGTTTCCCTGATGCAGATGGCAAAGACGGCGGCTGCATTAAAAAAACATTCCGAGGCAGGACTTTTATATGTGCCAGTGTTAACCGATCCTACAACCGGAGGTGTGACGGCAAGTTTTGCAATGCTAGGTGATATCATCCTCGCAGAGCCGGGGGCGTTGATCGGGTTTGCCGGGCCGCGTGTTATCGAGCAGACGATCGGGGAAAAACTGCCGGAAGGATTCCAGAGAGCCCAGTTCCAGTTAGAGCATGGTTTTGTGGATGCGATCGTGGAACGTAAAGATTTAAAAATGACACTTTACCGCATCTTAAAAATGCATCAGAAAACAGAAGGATATGCCAACTTTGATCCACTGCGCAGCGATGACTGTTACGAGCCGACAGAGGTCATGAAAGAGCGGGCAACAAAGGCACAGCCGCTTTCTGCATGGGAAAAGGTGCGTGCGGCAAGACGTGCAGACAGACTTGCTTCCGTGGATTATATGGAAAATATTTTTGATGATTTTATGGAATTTCACGGGGACAGACAGTTTGCGGATGATCCTGCGATCGTGGGTGGTGTTGCTTATCTCGATGGCCAGCCGGTTACTGTGATAGGGATTCATAAAGGAAAAGATTTAAAAGACTGCATGCGCCATAATTACGGAATGCCTTCACCGGAAGGTTACAGAAAAGCACTGCGTCTGATGAAACAGGCAGAAAAATTCAACCGTCCGATCATTACATTTGTGAATACCTCCGGTGCATTCTGCGGAAAAGAAGCGGAAGAACGCGGACAGGGGGAGGCAATCGCAAGAAATCTCTACGAGATGTCAGCCATCAAGGTTCCAATTTTATGCCTGATGATCGGAGAAGGCGGAAGTGGCGGTGCACTCGCGTTGTCGGTCGGCAATGAAGTATGGATGCTCGAAAATGCTACATATTCTGTTCTATCCCCGGAGGGCTTTGCATCGATCCTCTGGAAAGATGGAAAACGTGCGAAGGAAGCAAGTGAGGTCATGAAGATCACTGCGCATGATCTGTATGCATTAAATATTATAGAGCAGATCATCCCTGAATATGGAGCAGCGGATGAAAAGGCATGTGAATCGATCTCCAGATATATGAAAGGTCATATGAAAGAATTTTTAGAGCGGCAGAATGGAAAAACGGGAGAACAGCTTGCAAAAGAGCGTTATGATAGATTTCGTGCGTTCTAAGAAGCAGATTATGTGAGCCTGTATTTTATAGATTCCGGTAAAAAATTGCCGGGATATTTCGCAGAGGGCAGATGAAAAAATAAACTCTGGTAATGAGGAAAAAGTATGAGAATCAAAATCAAGGGAACAGGAAGTGCAGTCCCGAAACTTCGGGTAACAAATGATGACTTAAGTAAATTGATGGATACCTCGGACGAGTGGATCAAAAGCCGCACGGGAATCGGTGCAAGGCACCTTGCGGTAGAAGAAACGACAACAGGACTTGCCGTTGCAGCAGCAAACGATGCTTTAAGGGATGCAGGAGTAACCGCAGAAGAACTTGATCTTATCATTGCAGCGACGGTTACTGCAGATAAATTTCTTCCCAATCTTTCCTGCGAGGTGCAGAGTGCCCTGGGGGCAAAAAACGCAGTGGCTTTTGATTTAAATGCAGCGTGCTCCGGATTTTTATTTGCGTTAAATACGGTGCAGATGTATCTGGAAAATGGTGTTTATAAAAAGGCACTTGTCATCGGTGCAGAGACTCTTTCAAAGATCATGGACTGGAATGACAGAAGTACATGTGTGCTGTTTGGGGACGGCGCCGGGGCTGCAGTCGTTGCGGCGGAAGATGATGGGAAGGAAGATGGTAAACAGAATAATTCAGGCGGTAAATCAGATTTTGGAAGGACGCAGCCGGATGCAGAAAGCAAAAGTAATAAAAGCGGCATTCTAAGCATGGTGCAGGGATCTGACGGCGCGCGTGGAGAAGTACTCCGCTGTGATAACCGTCCGGTCAATAATCCATTTGCAGTCAATGATGCCACACTTTCCTATGTGTCGATGAACGGACAGGAAGTATACAAATTTGCAGTAAAGACGGTGCCAAAAGTAATTGAGAAAGCGGTAGATAAAGCTGGACTTAAAGTGGAAGATATTGATCTGTTTGTACTTCATCAGGCAAACCTGCGTATTATTGAATCTGTTGCAAAAAGACTGCATCAGCCGATGGAAAAATTTCCGACGAATCTGGAAGAATGTGGCAATATTTCTGCAGCAAGCGTACCGATTTTACTTGATAATATCAATAAACATGGTATGATATGTGAAGGTAAAAAAATAGTTTTGGCAGGATTTGGAGCAGGGCTGACATGGGGCGCGACGGTTTTGACATGGTAGAGGCGGCAAGAAACAGATTGATTGTGGTTATGCAGGTAAACGACAAATGGTACTGCCATGAATAGGAGTATATTTGAATGACGGCAGATGAAACATTAAATGAATTATTGGTAAAATTATTTAAAGACATTATGGAGATCGAAGGGAAATCACTGATCACCGATGACTTTAAGGATCTTACCTATAATGATTTTCATGTAATAGAAGCGATTGGCATGTCAGAGCCAAAGAGCATGAGCACTGTGGCAAAACTGATGAATGTCACGACAGGAACGCTGACAAAGGCGATGGATGGTCTGACAGATAAAGGGTATGTTGTCAGGGAGCGCAGCAAGCAGGATAAGCGTGTTGTCTGGGTATGCCTGACTGAAAAAGGAAAGGCAGCTTACCTGCATCATGAGGAGTTTCATCATCGGATGATCGACCATATCAAGGGAGAGCTTAATAAACAGGAGATAACGGTGCTGATCTATTCACTGGCAAAACTGGTGGACTTTTTCCAGCAGGTATATGGGGAGAATGAAGAAGCGTAAAGGGTTTGGATAAAGTTGTGGATGTTATATAGATATTTAAGGGTGTTTTCCGGAAACGGGAGGCATCCTTTTTTGATACCTGCATCATGATAGATATTCTCAAATAAATGTTGTAATTACAACATACAATCTGCCCGAAATAAATTAAGATGATACCAGAAACAAGGACAACTGTGTGAATAACAGATCTTCACACACAGGATTTGCGCCAGAGAGACATACGGATGGGGCAGGAAATGGAGGAATATTATGGAAAAGACAGAATTAAACAACAGGAAAGTGGCAGTGATCGGATGTGGATTTGTAGGTGCGACCTCTGCGTTTGGACTGATGCAGAGCGGACTTTTTTCCGAGATGGTTTTGATCGATGCGAATACAGAGAAAGCAGAAGGGGAGGCAATGGATATTTCCCATGGAATCCCATTTGCAAGACCAATGAAAATTTATGCAGGTGGATATGATGATATCATGGATGCAGCGATCATCGTTGTGACGGCCGGTGCAAATCAGAAACCGGGAGAGACAAGACTGGATCTGGTACAGAAAAATGTCGGCATTTTTAAGAGTATTATTCCGGAGATCGCAAAGAGAAATTATCAGGGAATCCTGCTTATCGTGTCAAACCCGGTAGATATCCTTACATATACGGCTCATAAATTGAGCGGGATGCCGGAAAACCGCGTGATCGGTTCCGGTACGGTTTTAGATACGGCAAGGTTGAAGTATGAGCTGGGAGAACATCTTGGTGTGGACAGCCGGAGCGTGCATGCCTTTATCATCGGGGAGCATGGGGACAGTGAGATTGCTGCATGGAGCAGTGCGAATGTATCAGGAATTCCGTTAAATACGTTCTGCGAGATGCGAGGCCATTTCAATCATGACGATTCTATGGAACGCATTGCGGCAAATGTGCGCAACAGCGCCTATGAGATCATTGCAAAGAAAAATGCAACTTATTATGGAATCGCAATGTCTGTAAAACGAATCTGCGAGGCAATCGTTCGTGATGAAAAATCCATTCTTCCGGTTTCCGGTATGATCCACGGAATGTATGGTGTGGAGGATGTGGTTTTAAGTATGCCTGCAATCGTTGGAAAGAACGGAATCGAGAGACAGGTTCCGATTTCTCTGGATGAGGGCGAGCAGAAACAGCTTCAGAAATCAGCACAGATCTTAAAAGAGATGGCAGAACAGGTTTTATAATCTTGTGGTTAAACGGTAACAGATAATGTGTCAGCGGAAAATTTCTTGCCTGTGATGGCAGGAATCTGCTATAATTCAGTAGTAGGTTCGCTCGCGAAGAGTGTAATTTGTTATTAAATAAAAATTACCACAGGGGGGGAAAGTTATGATAAGAGAAAAAAAGAGATGGTTGTCAGGAATTTTGGTATTTACACTGTTGTTTACTTTGATCTTTGTGATACCGCAGGAGCATGCAGTGGCGGCGACAAAGAAAGTACCGGCATTTGATTCGAAAAAGAGAACGGTTTTTCTGGGAGATGAGTCAAGTTATGTAGAAACCCTTCGTTTTGTAAATGTTTCATCAAAAGCACAGGTAACAGATGTTAAGATCTCAGATACTTCGGTACTTAAATACGACTATCTGTACAATGTTAATCAGGGAATTTATGTTAAAACGTTAAAGACCGGAAGCTGTAAAGTAAGCTGTAAAGTAAAGCAGGGAGGAAAAACATATAAGTTATCTACGAATATAACTGTAAAAAAAGCAGATCCATTCTCATATGTTAAATTAAATGGAAAAAATGTATATAAGAATGGTACGGGCAAATTATGCAATTATTGGTCGGATAAGTCAAAGGTAAAAGTAAGCTATAAGCTGAAAAAGGGATGGAAATTAAAAACAATGTATTCCAATGACCATTATCGGGATTCCAAGAAGTCAAAATACGTTATAACTAAGGATAAAAAGCTGAAAAATGGAAGTTCTGTAAAAATCCAGAAAGACTATACAAGTGTAAAAATTGATGTGCAGAATCCGAAAGGAGAAGTATATCGTTACTTAATTATTCTTAATCGTAAAACAAATGTAAAAGCAGCAGGTGCGCAGTCGGAACCGGAAATTTATATTACAGAACTTGGTCAGGTATATGATGCAGATTAGTTTTTCCCCAGGATGATAGTATAGAAAAGCGTACTATTGGTTCCGGTATAAGAACAAGAGATAAAAAAACGGAGGAACGGCATGAGCAAGGGAATTGCGGGAAAAAATAACTGGGCATTGTTTTTATTATTACTGGCAGGAATCGTACTTGGAGGTTTTATTGGAAGCCTGGCGGCAGGAGTACCATTTTTAAGCTGGCTTAATTACGGACAGACATTTGGATTTGCAAATCCGATCGTGCTAGATCTTGGAATTTTAGTCATTACATTCGGGTTAAGTATCAAGATTACGATCGCAAGTATTATCGGAGTATTGATTGCCATTATCATTTACCGGTTATTATAAAAAGAAAATATGAGTATGAAAATGAATAATTGAACCTGAAATACTGCAAAAAAACGGCTATTACACTGTGAAACTTTAATAATTTAGTGAAATAAAGAAAAAAATATTGCACATAGATTCATTTTATAATAAAATAAGTGTGTCAAAACGAAACCAGCGGGAGAACCGTTAGGATCATGCAGTGTAAATGGCATTGTATGGAGTATATACTATAAGTAAGGAGAGATTGTAAAATGGGATACGTTGATGAAGTACTCGAAGTAGTAAAGAAAAAAAATGCAGATCAGCCTGAATTTTTACAGGCAGTAACAGAGGTTCTTGATTCCTTAAGACCTGTTATTGATGCAAACGAAGAGTTATACAGAAAGAATGCAATCTTAGAGAGAATTACAGAGCCGGATCGTCAGATCATGTTCCGCGTTCCGTGGGTAGATGACAATGGACAGGTTCAGGTAAACAGAGGATTCCGTGTACAGTTCAACAATGCAATTGGACCGTACAAGGGAGGTTTAAGACTTCATCCATCTGTAAACCTTGGTATTATCAAATTCTTAGGTTTTGAGCAGATTTTCAAAAACTCACTTACAACACTTCCAATCGGTGGTGGTAAAGGTGGTTCTGATTTCGATCCTAAGGGCAAATCAGACAGAGAGATCATGGCATTCTGCCAGAGCTTTATGACAGAGCTTTCAAAATACATCGGTGCAGACGTCGACGTACCAGCCGGAGATATCGGAACAGGTGCAAGAGAGATCGGTTTCATGTTCGGACAGTATAAGAGAATCCGTGGTTCCTTCGAAGGTGTTCTTACAGGAAAAGGACTTACTTACGGTGGATCACTTGCCCGTACACAGGCTACAGGATATGGTCTGTTATACCTGACAAACGCATTATGGAAAGATCACAGTATGAGCCTTGAAGGCAAGACAGCAGCAGTTTCCGGATCTGGTAACGTAGCTATCTATGCAATCGAGAAAGCACAGCAGTTAGGTGTTAAAGTTGTAACATGTTCTGATTCTACTGGATGGATCTATGATCCGGAAGGAATCGATGTTGCACTTTTGAAAGAAGTAAAAGAAGTAAAACGTGCACGTCTTACAGAGTATGCAGCTGCAAAATCATCCGCAGAATATCATGCAAAAGAAAACGGTGAGCATGGTGTATGGCAGTACAAAGTAGATTTAGCTCTTCCATGTGCTACACAGAATGAGTTAGACCTTGAGGATGCTAAGATGTTAGTTGCTAACGGTGTTACTTCCGTAACGGAGGGTGCTAACATGCCTACAACATTAGAGGCAACAAAATACTTACAGGAGAACGGCGTATTATTCGTAGGTGGTAAAGCTGCCAATGCCGGTGGTGTTGCTACATCTGCACTTGAGATGAGCCAGAACTCTGAGAGACTTTCCTGGACATTTGAAGAAGTTGATGGAAAACTCAAAGGAATCATGGAAACAATCTACGCAAACATTTCAGATGCTGCAAAGAGATACAATGCAACAGTTGGTGGTCAGACAGACTATGTTGCTGGTGCAAACATTGCCGGATTTGAGAAGGTTGTTGATGCTATGTTAGCTCAGGGTGTATGTTAATCTACGATTAACAGCTAATTAAGAATTTCTAAGATAATATAGGATATTGAGAAGTCCTGGAAATGTTGAATTTCTGGGGCTTTTCTTTATGTACTGAAGTGACAAAAGAATTGTCAGAATATTCATAAATAGAAGATAATTTACGTTATTTTGAGGTCGTTATATACACGTGGTACACAAGTGATATACAGGTGGTATACACTCGTTTTTACTGATTTTGGATGATTTTTTGAAGCATTTCATCCGGTGTTTTTGAAGATGATTCAAGCTGAATATGAGTGTGACGTTAAATAAAAGAAATATCATAAGTGTATCCAGCAATCAGTCTTGATTTACTATTTATATCTTGTTCACTTCTGCGAGAAGTTCTTCTAATGTCTTATGGGTGTAAGTTCCCTTGGTGGTGTCGCTTTTCATACTGTGTCCCATAATCAGTTTGATACATACGTCATTTGCTCCGGCGCTGTCCATGAGTGAAGCAAAGGTGTGTCTGCCATCGTGGGGCAGGTGTTTCATTTTGAGTTTTCCCATGCATGTGTTAAAATTGCCATTCATGTAGGTTCCGTAGGTGTAATGATTTCCAAACTTGTTATTGATCAGGTATTTCTTGTTCGGATCGTATCGGTTCTTGACGAGAGGGATAATCTTATCGTTCAGTGGGATAATTCTGTCTTTCCCGGCTTCGGTTTTCATACCACCTACCATGTACTTTTCATCTAAATGGACATTTTCCGTCTGGACTTCCAACAGCTCAGTTGGTCGCAATCCAGTGTAAATCATAATCAGGATAATATCTACATTGTTGATTTCATATAGCTTCGACCAGAGTGTTTTGATTTCTTCATCGGAATACCTATCATGTATCTGCTCCGTAGAGTTTGTCCATTCATAAACCAGACCTTCTGTTAAATCCCTGTCTATGTATTCATTCAGTTTGGCGTATTGATACATAGCCTTCAGGACAGCTCGCATGGAAGAAATCGTGGTCTGCGATTTGTGATTGTAGGCATTTAAGCATTGCTGCAGATCATTTGTCCTGATGGAAATAAATTTGCGGTCATGCAGTTCACTGAAATGATGAAAAGCAATCTCATAATTTCGCCATGTGGAATCACTAATCTGGTTTTTAAGCGATTTTCGGTATTTCTTCCATTTCTCGTACATCTCTGCGAAAGTAGGCGAGTCCGAGTATTTCATATGCTCTGGAACAACGGCTCCGCTATTGTATTCAGCAAGATAGGTGTAAGCCATTTCCGGTTTGGAGAAATAAGCCAGGTAGGTGTATTTTCGCTTGACCTTCCCGGTATCGTCTTCCACAAGTTTTGAGATACGGACAGCGTAGGGCTTTCGCCGTTTGCCACCAAGCTTGATTACGCTGCCGTAAGAGTTTGGTAACTTCATATTTAACCTTCTTTCTGCATTTGTTCTAATTGTTTAAGGCAATACTCTGCATATTCCTTGTAGCGTTTTACTCTTGCAATTTCATTTGGAATATCAAAAGCATAAATGGACTTTGGAAGCAGGTCAGAACGTTTGGTAGGATTAGCCACCTTGTATGTAGATAGCTTATATTCTACAAAATCTTTTACTTCTTTTTCCAGTTCAGACAGTTTGGTTAATGGTATCTGGGCAACGTCTTTTCCAGTCTCATTTGAATAGACGTGGATCACGCCATCTTCAGCAAATTCTTTTACATCAACAGATCCGGTTGCAGTATCGAAGGAATCCTGTAAATGGGCTTCTTGAAGAAGTTCATATTCAACCGTATAGCCGATATCATACAGATAGGAGAGGACACCGTAATAAGGCTGTTCATATTTGTTAATGTAGTATTTGCGTATTTCAAAGGAATTGAAATAGTCATCAATGATTGCATTCACAAAATCATTGGTGCATTCGCAATATTGCATTAAATCTCCATTCTCATTAGGAATAAATGCTTCCATAGGGATCTTGTAACCGCTGGCTAGTACTTTGAGAAAGCTCTCTGTTACAGGTTTCTTACCGTTCTCTACGTTGCAGTAATGCGTTCTGGAAATTCCAAAGTCTTTTGCTAGTTGGTTCTGTGATAACCCCCTTTCTTTTCGGATTTGAATGATCCGTTCCCGGATTCCATCTTGATTTGTCAACATTTTCATGTACTCCTTTCATTTACACATCATATTTGCTCGTACCATATAAGAAACAGAATTGCTTATATGTACTATATAGTACATAATTAGTATAGACAACAACAGCAACAATGTCAACAAAAATATGGAGGAGAAACAGGTGAAAAAAGATGAAGTAAAACTGCTGATGAAGCAAAATCAGGTAAAGCAGTGGGAAGTGGCGGAAGCAATGGGGATTTCCGAATTTACGCTTTGCAGATGGCTCAGGAAGGACTTGAAGGGGAAACAGCTTGAACGGCTGAATTCGGCGATTAAGAAGGTCAGAAGCGGCAAAGAGGAGACACATAGAGAGGAGGAACGCTAATGGAACGAGTTACGACAAAAGAGGCTGCAAAGCTGCTTAACATGGATGTTGTGACCTTACAGTTTTTGATGAGACAGGAGCGGCTGCCGATTGGATATGCCATCAAGAAAGATGGAAAGAGCCGCTATCATTACATCATTTACAGAAGTATGCTGGAGGCGTTTATTCAGAGCGGAGGGAAATGCTAAATGGCAGGAAAACGATATTACTGGTTGAAATTGCAGGTGGGTTTCTTTCAGGAACTGATCATCAAACAGCTGCGAACTTTGCCGGAGGGAGACAGTATCGTCCTGCTTTATCTGAAACTGTTGTTAAAGGCAATTAATACAGAAGGGATTATTTACTATCAACATATTTTGCCGACTTTAGATGAGGAAATAGCATTGGATACGGGAGAAAAGTCGGCACTTGTGAAACTGACGATTTCTGCTTTGTGCCAATATCATGCGGCTGTGTTCTTGGACGATCAATCGTTACAGTTATTGTACTTGGAGGACATGGTTGGCAGTGAGAGCGCTTCAGCATCGAGAGTCAGAAATCATAGGGCGAATCAAAAGCTCCTAAAGGAAAAAGAGCAGGCAACGTTACAATGTAATGCAACTGTAACGGAAAGTAACACCACAGAAATTTCTGGTAACCCAGAGATAGAGAACAGTGAAAAGGAAGAGAAGAAGCCAAAGAAAGAGGGAGAACCAGAGATAGAGGAAATTCCTTCTTATTTTGATGATCCTGTGGTGAATAGTATGTTCTTTTCTTATCTGGAATATCGAAAAGAAAAAGGCAAGGAAGTGAAGGGGAAAGCAATCGGTTATTGCATTGATAAGCTGGAAAGTTTATCGAATTCTCCAGTAGAACAAGTGGCAATTATTAAGCAGACAATTCAGAATGGCTGGACGGATTTCTTTCCATTGAAAGGGAAAAAGGAAAAGGTAAGCGGAAGCAATGTAAGCCCATGGTTGGAGCGTGAAAAGATAAAAAGTACGGGAGGTGTTTTCGGTGACTAAACAGGAATTTGCAACATTGGTTGTAGCCATGCAGGCAATGTATGGAAAAGATTTTATTGGGACGGAACAAGCGTTGGATGTGTGGTACGCCTTGTTACATGATCTGGACTATCAGATTTTATCCAAGGTACTCCAACAATATATGCTGACAAATAAATTCAAGCCTACCGTTGCGGAACTGCGGGAGATTTATGCAGAGTTGGTTAGCCCGGTGATTTCTGATTGGAGTGAAGGCTGGGAGAAAGTCAGTAAAGCAATCGGGCATTACGGAATGTATCAGGAGAAAGCGGTAATGGAAAGTTTTGATGAAATTACCAGAGAAGTCGTAAAGCGCCTAGGCTTTCAGAATATCTGCCTGTCAGAAAATATCGTTGCGGATCGAGCTAGATTTGCAGAAATCTATCAAGCAATCAAAAAGCGGAAAAGAACAGAAGTGAATGTAGAAAGTGCATTGCCGAACTTATGGGAAATGGTGCAGAATCGCTTGGCGGAACTGGCACAGAAAGGACAAAAGGGAATAGAGCAGGAAAAGGATAAAACCTAACTTAGCAAGCACTGCCTGTGTTCCCTCACAGGCGATAAAATGAGTGATTTCTCCTACAGAAGAAATGCTCAAATTTATCATTTAGGGAGAATTCCCTAACCCTTAAAATTATTTGAAAGGATGGAGCGATATGGCAAAGGTTAGAGCCAATAGAACGAGGAAAAATGAACTGAAAATTTATTTGAGTGATAATGAAAAATATATTCTGGACAGGAAGGTGGAACTGTCTAAGCGGAAGAGTGCTTCGGATTACATCCGGACACTAATACTCTTTGGATTTGTTTATGATGTAGATTATTCTTATCTAAGGCAATACAATGAAACGCTTGGAAAGATTAGTAGGAATTTGAATCAAATTGCAAAAAGAATTAACAGTACCGGGAATGTTTATGAAGAGGATATGGCAGAAGTGAAGGCGATTATGGAACAGGTGTGGAAGACGCAGAAGGCGATGTTGAAAAAGCAGCCGTTGATACATAATGGGTAACCAGAGTTTCCGGTGCAGGATTGTGTGGGAAGTGTTACTCTAAGAGGAGAAAAAAGGTAGAAATAATTTGTTTGAATATAATATAAACGCAGGTGCGGAAAATAGTTATATAATAAATTGCAGGAAGTAGAATTAAGCGAGCTATTGTGCGTATTTGAGAATGAATGGCAAAAAAATATTAAAAAACAATTTTATAGTGAACTTTTTTTACTCTGTAGTGGTTATATAAGATGTAAGACGTTTTATGATTGGAGAAAACGCTATGAAAGACAGCGAATTGATTCAAAAAGTACATAGCGGAAATAAAGAGGCAGTCGGTATTATTATTGAACGATATTATGCAGATATTTATCGCTTTTGTCTATATATGGTTCAAACAGAGGATGATGCCTACGACATTGCTCAGGAAACTTTTTTGAAATTTATGAAATATGGAACTTCCTATAAACATCATAATCTCAAAGGTTATCTCCTGACTATTGCAAGAAATATATGTTTTAATTATTTCCGGGATAAGAAAGAAAAAGTAACAGCCATCGAATGGGAGGAGATTGATAAAATTCCAAATAATAAAGATATGCTGACCGAAGCGGAGGATGCCGTTTATTTGAGAAATTTATTAAAGGAACTTTCGCAGGATACGAGGGAAGTTATTATTCTGCGTATTTATGAAGAAATGAAATTTAAAGATATTGCAAAGATTATGGGGTGCAGTGTTTCTACTACAAAGTCAAGATTTCGATTAGGTGTAAATCAGTTAAAAAAGTTAATGGAGAATGATTATGAGAGATAGCGAAATAAAGAATCTTTTTGCAAAGGCAGATGAGCAGGTTCATGTTGATGAAATAAGAAAACAAAAGACTTATTATGCAATGATTGAGGAAATGGAAAAGCAGAGAACGCCGATGATGTCTACAAAAAATATTTTGTTTCATCAATTTTGGTACATGGATAAATTGTTTTTTGCTGTTTATGGTGTCCTTATTTGTTTAGGAATTATTTTTATTACAGCATTGCAATATACCGGATTGAATCAAAATGGGATGATTACTGTATGTATGGTTGGAGCAGGTATTCTTAGCATAACGTCTATTAGTGTGATTGATAAATTGTTTTTTGGAAAAATGGCAGAGTTAGGAGAAAGCTGCTATTTCAATACAAAACAGTGTGTTGCTGCATGGCTGGTATTGTCGGGTATGATAAATGTTATGATATTGTTTTTGATAGCTGGCTATTTGAACTATCATTGGAGCGTTGGATTATTACAGGTGGGGCTGTACATTTTAACTCCATATCTAGTATCAAGTATAACTGCATTAGGAATTTTATCAATGGAAACAAGAGGAAAGAATTCATCTTTATTTGGCATGAGTGCCATCTTTTTATCAATAAGTTATGGAGTAATAGGTTCGATTCCGAGAGCACTTTTTGTAACAACTCTTTGGATATGGGCAGTAGCTTTTCTTGTGTCGGGACTTTTATTTGTAATGCAGATAAAAAAATTGCTTAGCAAAATGGAAAAAGGAGAAGTATTATGCACGAATTAAAGTTGATGGATGTACAAAAAAAATACAAGGATAAAGAAGCAGTCAGAAAATTCAATTATACATTTACAAATGGTGTGTATGGACTGTTGGGAGAAAATGGTGCGGGAAAAACAACATTAATGAGATTGATTTGTGGTGTTTTGCAGCCAACGGGGGGAAGTATTTATTGTGATAATATTGAGATAGACAGTATGGGAGCAGAGTATCGTAGGTTATTGGGCTATTTACCACAGGATTTTGGATATTATGGCGATTTTACTGCAGAACGCTTCCTGCGATATATGGCGGCATTGAAAGCACTACCGGAAGATTATGCCGATAGTCGTATTGACGAACTTTTAGATATGGTAGAGTTAAAAAATGTGAAAAAGAAAAAGCTGAAGACTTTTTCAGGAGGTATGATACGAAGAATAGGAATTGCACAGGCACTTCTAAATAATCCTGAAATTTTGATTTTAGATGAACCTACGGCAGGGCTTGATCCAAAGGAGAGAGTACGCTTTCGTAATGTGATTAGTTCACTTGGAAAAAATAGGATGGTTTTACTGTCTACACATATCGTATCTGATATAGATTATATTGCAGACCGTATTTTGATTATGAAGAATGGAGAACTGATTCAAGAAGGAACGGAGAAAGAGATTACTGACAAAGTAGAAGGATGTGTCTGGAAGTGTATTGTTTCTGAAAAAGAAGCAGGGCAGATAACCAGTAGCTTCATTGTAAGCAATATGAGAAGTAGTGGAGAAAATGTTGAACTAAGAATTGTTTCAGAAAGACAGCCGGTTGCAGGTGCAGAAAATGTGGAAAGTACACTGGAAGATGCATATCTTTATCATACACAAATGACAGGGGGAGAAAAAAATGCGACTTTATAAGATGGAGCTTTTTAAACTATTTCAAAATAAAATATTTAAAATAGGAATGTTGGCTGCGACAGGATTGCTGCTTCTGTATTTTTGGTTTACAGAGGTCGGTGGAGAAATAGCGACAGTAGATGGGAAGTTTTATTCCGGTTATGAAGCAGTGCAGATGAATCGGAAGATTACGGAAGAATTTGAAGGTGATTTGACGGATGTAAAAGTGAATCAAATAATTGAAAAATATGGTTTACCTACAAAATTTGAGGAAAATATGCCAGGGTGGAGAGATGGAAACTTTTTAAATGATTTTGTTACAAGATATTTTACCAATGGTGCATGGGAAAATGGTGTACTTCCAACGGAAAGGTATTTTCTGTGGGAAACAGAATTGGGAAAAGCTTATGATGAAATTGGGAAAACACCTTATTTGGCATATACAACGGGATGGAAGGTATTCGTTGAAATGCTTCAGTTTGGATTGATTTTAGGAAGCATATTGATTATTTGCGGGGTGTCGACCATCTTCGCAGATGAAAGCCAGACGAAAATGCTGCCATTAATTTTTAGCACGGAAGAAGGAAGAAGAAAAGATGTTCATGCTAAAATTTTGGCTTCTTTTACATTCACTATTTTCATTTTTATGTGGTTTGTGTTAGTCAATTTAGTCTTATGCTGGATGATATATGGTTTGAAGGGATTTGAAAATATATCCTGGATGGTGCTTTCTCAACATATGCTTCAACCTGTATTATTTTTGAAATATCTTGGCATTTTATTAGGATTAGCTTTTCAGGCGCTTTTATCGTTATGCGCCATTACACTATGCGTTTCTGCATATCAGAATAGCTCTTTTGGCGCAGTAATTATTGCGGCTGTATGTTGGGGACTTCCTGTATTGATAAGGATGTTTTTCGGGGGAATCATATGGCTTATAGTAGATTCTATGCCGATTTTTCTTGTCATGACGGGAATTGTAAATGACATATATGAGATATGGTATATTGTACTGGGAATAAATATTTGTTTTGCCATAGGGTGTTTGGTAAAAGGATTGGTATCTTATAAGACAAAACAATTTGCATAAAAATAATTGGCTTGTACAGGATGTGAAATGGGGTGATCATTTGGGAAGATTTTAATTCTATCATTTGAGGATGGAGAAGAGCATATTTTCAATCGTCTTTTGTCATATGCTAATGAAGAAATAGAAGTTCTGAAACATGATGACTTCTGTAAAGAAAAACTTCATTTTGAAGGACTTTGTATTGACAAGTTTAAGCGGATTGTGGTTCGTGACGGAAATGAGATTGAACTTACATATACAGAATTTGAAATTTTATTGTTGTTGGCTCAAAATGCTGGAATAGTATTCAGCAAAGAGCAGATATATAATAGCGTTTGGAAAGAGCCATATTTCGGTGATTACAACATTGTTATGAGCCATATTCGCAATATACGGGAAAAGATAGAGGATAATCCAAGCAAGCCAATCTACATACAGACGGTTTGGGGTGTTGGATATAAATTAAATGAAAAGCTAAAATGTGCAGGTATAGCAGAGAGTTTGTAATATCTGTTTTTAGTAGTGTTGCTAATGTGGAATGCATTGATAAGAATAGAACTTTATGCGGATTTTAAATCCCCATTACGTAAAAAAGTTCACTTTACGGTCATTTTACGGATAAGGGTATAATATTAAAATAGAAAGCTGTAAAATTCCACGTTGAATTTTACAGCTTTCTTGCATATAATATATATGTAAATGAAGAAGCTATATCAAGGAAAGGAAGTTGATTTTGTGCCGAATATATTACCTGTATCAGATTTAAGAAATTATAATGAAGTGTTGAAAAATTGTCAGGTTGGAGAACCCGTGTTTTTGACGAAAAATGGCAGAGGCAAGTTTGTGGTTATGGATATTGAGGACTATGAGCGTGAAAAGGCGGAGAAAAAGCTGTTGATGAAGCTACAGGAAGCAGAAGAAGCCGTTAAGGATGAAAGTGCCTGGATGAGTTTGGATGAACTGAAGAAATCTGTCGGGGTATAGCCTATGATGAAATTGCGGATTAACCCTATTGTGGCAGAGGACTTGAAGAACATTAAAGAGTATATTGCGGAAGACAATGAAGAAATGGCAGTAAAGACCATTCAGGAGATATATGCTCGAATTGAGAATATACAGCAATTTCCGTATATGAGAGCTGATCTTGCTAAGAGGGTCAGCTTCCGGACGGATTATAAATATGTGATTTGCGGGAATTATGTTGTGCTGGATAAGATTGGAAAAGAGTATGTGGGGGTTTATCGGGTTGTGAATCGGTATCAGGATATTACGAAGATATTTTAGATAAGAGTTAAAATGATAAAGGGAACAGCTTATGCAAGTTACGTATATAGGGTTAAGTGAATATTTTCAAAGATGTATTCTGAAAGCAAAAAGAAAAGGATATTTCTTGATTATATCCTTAATTGCAAGGTATTCTGATGCACAAGATCTTTATGAAAAATTAGAAAAAGATTGGGCATCGTTGAATGATTTAACAGGTGATAAGATTTTATTCGTATTTTCAACACCTAAAGCTAGAAAAAGAGCATCTTTTTTTCATATACCAGAGAAAGAACCCTATGAAGGAGTAATGTGTCCATTTATCGAGTTGTTGAATGGAAGGGGTGTAGAGGATAATAACGGTTCATTTGAATTTCAATATGGTGGCTATAATAAAATTGATTGGAAACAAAGACATTCACAGACAATTACAGAATTTGCTATGAATTATAATATATTGGAGAAAGAAATTCCGTGTTTGTTTTTGTATGACTTAATTGGAAATAGATATAAGGTAATACCTGTAGGACAAAGTACGGATATTTATGTGATGATAAAGGCTATGGTTGAGGAGATAGCGGAATATAGAAAAAAGTGTGTAAATATTGAAGGGCAATTAGAAAAGTATAGAAAAATTGAGGAATATTATTGTTTATATGAGAAGCTGGAAAACGAGGCAGAGAAGGAAAATTCAAAACAATGTGTAGCTATTCGAAAGGTACTTCGGGAGGTGCAATCGTATAAGGAAGTTAAAGATGACATTTTCGACTCTAGAATAAAAAAGGATTTGAAGAGGATTGGACAATGGAAAAGACAATATTTTAGTTCCTTTGAAAAGGATGATGCTAATAAAAAGCATTATCTGGAGTTGAAAAAGAAAGAACGGAACATTGAAAATGAATTTAATTCAATATGGGATAATTTAGAAAATGTAATAAAGGAAAGGGGAAGAGAAAGAAGAGAGAATAGTAAAGTAACAATATTACATGATTTATTGTCAGCATGTGTCAAATTGCAGTCAAATTCTACATATTTTGCAATATCAGAAAATCAAAGAAATGACTTTGTAAGAGATTTACTAAAAATGGCGAAGTATGATGTGATAGATCAAACCAGAAGAGGAATATCGTCTACTGAAAAATGTGCTGGAGAAGTTGATATTTTAATTGAAGAAGATGGTTCGCCTGTAACTATAATCGAAGCATTAAATTTGGATAGTCTTAATACCCATTACTTGGATAGGCATATAGACAAAATCTACAGATACGATACTGTTGGAAATATGTTTAACATAATATTGTCATATGTTAGTGTATCCAATTTTAGTAAGTTTTGTGAGAAATATTTCAAGTACATAAAAGAACATCAGTATCTTTATCCGTTACTTTCAGCTGATGATAGTTTTAGGGTTGAGAATTTTCCATACTCAGATATTCGAGTAATGAAAACTGTACATAATAGAAATGGTTGTGATACTGTTTTGTATCATGTCTGCGTGTTGATTAGACAATAAAGAGTGGGATGAGAGATTGAACTAAGTTTAGTATAAGGAACAGCTTGAAATACTTGTTGAATGCTATATAGAAATAGAGGTATAATGATGTATATATAAGGAATATTGCCAATATTAGAGAATATATTAAGCTATTGAATTTTTTTATCTATGAGTTATTTGGAGTGCATTATAAGTTGGAAAGAATTCTATAATTATGGATATACTATAATGTATATGAAAAGGAGTTAAAGAGATGTATGCATATATGACGTCGAATGTCCGTAATTATAATGAATTGCAAGTTTTTCTAAAAAATTGTCATGATAAAAAAACGATGGAGATAGAGATAATTGATAAGATTCGTTTGACGAATATTGAATTGAATTTATTTTTAAGTGATTTTAAAGGGAACCAAAAATGGTTATTTCCCTATTTGGATAAAATGCGAGTGGTTAATTTAGGTAAATGGAATTGCGTGCTGATATTATCAACAGAGGTTCCTATAGTAGTTTATTCAAATATGTGTTTGTATGCACAGTATGTTGGAATATTAAAATGAGGATGGTGGGTACTGAGGATGAGTCAATTTAGTTATATTGATATATTTGCTGGTTGTGGAGGTCTTTCTCTTGGATTGCATAATGCAGGATGGAAAGGCCTATTTGCTATTGAAAAAAGTAAAGATGCCTTTGAAACATTGAAATATAATTTGATTGATACAACGCAACATTTTGGTTGGAATGAATGGCTACCACAAACAGAACACGATATAAATGAGGTAATTAGTAAATACAGAAGTGAGTTGGAAAAACTTGCCGGAACTGTTACTTTGGTTGTTGGAGGACCACCATGCCAAGGCTTCTCTATGGCGGGACAGCGTAAGAAGAATGATATTCGAAACACACTGAGCGATTCATATATAGAATTTATAAGTATTGTGAAACCTAAATTTTTAGTTTTTGAAAATGTTCAGGGATTTACAATTGGTTTCAAAGACGAAAATGAAAAAAAGGGTGTTCCTTACTCAGTGATTTTGAAGGGAAAATTGGGAAAACTGGGATATAGTGTAGAGGGTAAAATGATAGATATCTCGGAATTTGGAGTACCGCAGACCAGAAAGCGTTATATTATGGTTGGTGTTTTACAAGGAAAACCAGAAATGTTTTTTGATATACTTTATAAGAGAAAAAATGATTTTTTGAAAAAGAAGGGGCTAAATGAAAAGGTATCAGTGGGAGAGGCCATTGGGGATTTGTTAAAAGAAAATGGAACATTACCGACGCCGGATTTTAAGAATTATGTGTCTGGCGTTTATGGAGAGATACAAAGTAATTATCAAAAACTGATGAGAAAAGGCTTGGATAATATGGAAGGATGCGTAGCAGATAGTCATAGATTTGCTAAACATTCTGAAGAAACTAAGCGGATGAATGAGGAAATGCTACAAAAGTGTCCCAAGTTAAAGCGGGTAACTCCAAAAGATAATTTGATTAAAAACTTAAGAAAACGGGGGGTTACGGTTTTAGATGAAAGTAAAGCGGCACCAACTGTTACAGCGCATCCGGATGATTTTGTTCATTATTGTGAACCTAGAATATTGACTGTGCGAGAATCGGCGCGAATACAAAGTTTCCCAGATAGCTTTCAATTTAAAGGAAAATATACTACGGGTGGTCAGTTAAGAAAAATAGAAGTACCTCGTTGTACACAAGTTGGAAATGCCGTTCCACCTTTATTTGCAGAACAAATAGGAAATGCTTTAATGGAGATGATGAAAAATGGAATTACAGAATCGGAAAAATCTACAATTTAGAGTTAGTACAGCTTTAAAAAGCATTATTGGTAAAGATTTAATAAATGATAAATACATAGCAGTATTTGAACTGGTAAAGAATGCATATGATGCAGGGGCTAAGCGAGTAGATATTATATTTGAAAATGTAAATACATTAAATTCTAAGCTGATCATTAAAGATGATGGTAAAGGAATGGATTTGCCTGACATAAGGGATAAATGGCTTTTTATTGCCTATTCAGAAAAAAAGAAAGAAAATAGAAAAGAGGTTTTAAATAAAAATACAGACAAAAAAGATTATAGAGAACATTTTAAAAGGGAGACAGCGGGAGCAAAAGGGGTAGGAAGATTTTCGTGTGACCGTTTGGGAGCAAAGGTAAATTTAAAATCAAAAACAAAAGACGATGAAAATATTAATTGTTTATGTATAGATTGGAGTAAATTTGAAATTAATGATGAACGTGAAATAAAGGAAGTAAAGGTTCCTTATTTTACGGAACAATCAGATGGATTTGAGCAGGGAACGGTGCTTGAAATTTGCGAATTGAGAGAACCATGGAAGAGAGCAGATTTTCTTGCATTAAAACGGGCATTAATGAAATTAATTAATCCTGAAAATGATTTGGCTGATGATATATTTGAAATTTATTTAAGCGTCGCAAGCGAATTGAACGCAGATCGTGGAGTGAAGAGAGATAATGAAAAGGTAAATGGAAAAATAAAAAATGATATCATTGAAAAATTAGGATTAAAAACAACTAATATAGAAGTGGAAATTTCGGAAGATGGCCAGACTATAAAAACTGAACTATGGGATAGAGGAGAGTTCATTTTCAAGTTTGAGGAAAAAAATTATAAATATATTGAATTAAAAAATATCAAGTTTAAATTACTTTATCTAAACAGAAGTGCAAAATATAATTTTTCGCTTGTTATGGGAATAACTCCTGTTAACTATGGGTCTGTAATGGTATATAAGAATGGTTTTAGAATATACCCTTATGGTGAACCGGGAGAAGATTTGTTTTATATAGATAGGAGAAAAAGCCAGGGACGAAATCGTTACCTAGGAACACGAGATATTATAGGAAGAATATTGATATTAGGTGAAAATGACGAGTTTATGGAAACCACAAGTCGGGATGGTGGTTTTGTCCTAAATGATACCGTGAATAAATTTTATGACTTTTTTACAAGAAGAGTTCTTAGAACATTGGAAAAGTATGTTGTTGATGTAATAGATTGGGGAGACCCAGAAAAAAAAGATTATGAACAAGGGGTAGAGCAGGGACTCTTACCCAGAGATGTAGGAGATAAGATCCTAGAACAATTTGCTGGTTATAGTAGTGCTAAAAGAAAAGAATTGATTTCATTTGAGTATAATAAATCTCTTATAGAGAAGATGAATGAAAAGAAGTCTGACGGTATAGAAGCTTCTGTACAGAAGCTTATTAGCATTGCGAACAAAACAGAAAATGAAGTGTTGTCAGAGTTGGCAGATAAAGTAAAGCGTGATACATATAAAATATTACAACAAAAAAGAGAAACAGACGTTGAATTAGAGAATACACAAGATAAGTTGGAAGCCGCACATAAAGAAATAAATTTGAGAAAACAGCAAAATTATTTTTTAGAGCAGGCTGTGAATAAGAACGAGAAATTTTTATTGAGTGGGATGCATTTAAGTTTAACATATTCTGAAGGGGCAAAGGGAAGTATGCTTGACTTAATGGATGCTCTCCGCAGAAAGCATGCAGATGATGAAGAAGTGCAACAGTATATATCGGAGATTATGATTAATATACAGAAAATTAATAAGGTCTCAGAATATGCTATTAAGGGCAATTTTAATTTAAAGTCAACAGAAGAAGAAAATGATATTAGAGATTTTATCATTCAGTATGTAGGAATGTCAAAATATAAGGGCATAGATATACAATTTGATTCAGATACGAACGAAAAATATTTGTGCATATTTGATGTTTCGTCTGTAGGTATAATTGTTGATAATATTGTAAGTAATGCAAAAAAGGCCGCTGCATCTATATTGCATATTAAGTTTTCCAATGAAGAGAATGGCATCTGTATTAATTTTTCTGACAATGGTAGAGGTTTGGATCCATTGATAGAAGACCCTTATTCGATTTTTGATTTGGGAATGACAACTACCAAAGTGCAAGGAGGAAATGGAATTGGACTAAATCATGTTAAATTACTGGTTGAAGACATGAATGGACATGTTGAGATAAATCAACAATGTCAAGTAGGCTTTGAATTAATAGTGAGGATCAAAAGATGAATGTAAACTTTAAAGTTTTATGGTTTGAAGACGAAATGGGTTGGAGACCTTCTTCAGAAAGAAGTATGAAAAAGATAATAGAAAGTCATAATCTTGTACCCATTATTACTTGGAAAAAAGGTGACGAGGGAGATGCTGAAGAAGAATTAAAAAAAGAGTATGATTTAATTCTTATGGATTATGAACTTAGGGGAACCATGGGTAATATATTAATAAAGAAATTGCGTCAATTTGATATTTATACAGATGTAGTATTCTATTCTGGCAATTATAATAAAATGGTTAAGGCGCTTTATAATATTGATGAAAAAGGAATGAATATTGAACCTGTTGATGGGATTTATTTTTCGGATAGAAAAAGGGAAGAATTATTTCCTAAGCTACAAAAAGTAGTAGACAAAGTGGTTAGACGAATGCAGGATATTGTCAATTTGCGAGGAGTGGTATTGGATAATGTTAGTGGTTTTGAAAATCAAATGCAAAATATACTAGTTCTTACAGCTAATAAGTTTTCACAGGCTCAAATTAAGAGTTTGAATGAATATACCAAAAATAAACTCATAGTGCCAGCAAAAAACGAGTATATAAGAAAGATAGATGAAATTGAAAGTAATCCAGAAGCATTAAAGGCGATTATTAGTGCACCAGACTATTTTTTGGATTCATATAAAAAGGCTCGCTTGGTTGGAAGGGTAATAAAAATTTTAGTTGATGAGTATGGCTTGGTAATAGACAAAAAATATAACAAATTTGCAGAAGTATATTATAATGAAATTATTAAGTATAGAAATGCATTGGGACATGCAATGCGTAGTAATGAGCATGCAGATAGAGAAGTTTTTATTGGTGAGATAGATAAAACTCCACTTATTTTTACTGAAGACTTATTTAGACAAATGAGAGCAAGTCTAAATGAATATCAACAAGTAATTAATCTTGTGGAAAACTCATTTAATCAAATCTGAGATATTTTTAGAGAAGTATATAATTGATACAGGCAATGAAGAAATGCCGTGAATGTGAGTTGATATATAGTATAAATATTCATTCATCGAAATTGTCAGACAATCACTCGATACACGTGATATACAACCGACCTCAAAACCCCGATAAATCTGCGGACATCTTAGAAGATGCCATGTTAGCTCAGGGTGTTTGCTAATCAATTAGCAGATAAGTCCCGATTACAGCTAAATAACGATTGAGAAATGTCCCCGTATATTGCTGGAAACGGTAGTATACGGGGGTTTTATTTGTATTAGGGGTAGCTAGTGCAGATGTTGTAATTATGCACAAAATTTTCAGAAAAGAATTTGCTTTGTTTGACATAAAAAGACGGTGTTCATATAATAATAGTACCCAGACAGATAAATCTGTCTGGGTGCGCTGACACCTTAAAAATCTGACATTTTAGCCAGTTCGTAGGCTGGCAGGTTGGGGAGCAACAGAAAAACTCCACAGTTAAGCCGCACATGGAGAGGCGGACGGTTGGCAGACAACCGAAAATCAGCATTAAAAGAAAAGAGAAAAGGTTGTCCGAAAGGGCAGCCTTTTTCAAGTTAATGGGGTATGGATGGCAAAGTATGACAAGAAAGCAGCTTTAAAGATTATGATAGAAGCTGTAAAGCAATACGAAGAAAAACTGAATGATAAACAGTTTCTAATCATATATCGGGAAAGGAAAGATATAAAGACAGTAAATGTAGGATTTCGGGATATGAACTTTTTACATATGACTGGTGTGAAAACAAGATTGTCTGCACAACAATTTTATGCGGCTTGCCTGGAATCAAAACTTTCTGAGTATGATTTTGAAATTGATAATAAAGGAAAAGTGCAACAGAAATTAATGGTGTTACCATATCTGGCGAAGAACCAGAGTATGCATGAACTTAGGGTAAGTGATGAAATATTTGAAATGATTTTAGTGGATGAGGAATGAAAATAGTAAGGTTATAACTCCCTTGTTGTCCAACCCCCGAAATGGTAGTATAATCAAAATACACAAATCAATAAACAAATGGGGGCAACACATATGAACATTTTATTTTTTCTGACACCGAAGGAGGACGTAGCACATGTGGAAGAAACGGACACCATGCGTCAGGTGCTTGAGAAAATGGAACATCATGGTTATACAGCTATTCCGCTGCTTAGCGTGGAAGGAAAATATATCGGTACGATCACAGAAGGAGATTTACTATGGTTTTTAAAGGACCGCAATTTCCCGGATCTGAAACTGCTTGAGGATATGCCGATCACGTCGATCGAGCGTAGAAGGGATAATCAGGCGGTAAAGATCGATGAATCCATGGAGAATCTGTTTGACAAGGTAATGAACCAGAACTTCGTTCCTGTTGTAGATGATAAAAGGGTATTTATCGGAATCGTAACCAGAAAAGATGTTCTGGCATACCTTGGAAAGAAAGCGGCTGCTCAGGCGTAATGATAAACCGTCCGTTTGCGGCGCTGATAAAAAATCGATAAAAACAGTGTCACAAACTCTGCCACCGGGATTGCGAGCCACACACCGGTCACATCCCAAATGACTGGCAGTGTGAGGAGTGACAGCAGGATAAAAACAAAGGTTCTTGTAAAGGATATGATTGCCGAGGTTTTACCGTCTGAGAGTGCCGTAAAGAGAGCGGATGAAAAAATGTTATAACCGCTGAACAAAAAGGTCACACAGAATACCGAAAAACCGCTGACGGCAAGGTCATAAGTCGCTGTTTTTCCACCCACAAACAAAAGTACGATCGGCTCGGAGAGCAGGTTACAGCAAATAGTAATTATAATAGAAGAAACGATCACGAAGCGTCTGCAGATTTTGCAGACGCTTTTCAGTCCGCCTGTATTTTTTGCACCGTAATTGTAACTGATCACAGGTGCAACACCCATGGAAAATCCAAGAAAAAGCGCATTAAATAAAAATTGGGAATAAAGCAGTATCGTGATTGCGGCAACACCGTTTTCGCCGGCAAGGCGCAGCATGATTTTGTTAAATGCATAAGTAATCACAGCGTTTGCAATATTCGTTACCATCTCGGATGCACCGTTAAAACTTGCAGTAGAAAGGACACTTCCATGAAAATGAAATTTTGTAAAATAAAGATCTCCCCTGACAAAGAAAAAGTAGAAGAGTCCCACGACTGCAGGTATGAGCTGACCGATACCGGTAGCTAAGGCGGCACCCTCAATGCCAAAGCCGAGAGGCGATAAAAATACATAGTCCAACACGGCGTTTGCGATGCCGGCACTGATAACTAACGTCATGCCAATGTGCGGTTTTCCCGCTGTCACGAAGAACGTCTGGAACAGGCTCTGCAGCATGCACGCCGGGGCAAATAAAACAACGGTAAAAAGATATGCCTTGCAGTTTGCAAGTAATGAATCATTTGCACCGAGAGCGCGGCAGATTGGCTCTAAAAATAAAATCGTCAGTATCAGGATGACAACACTCGCCACAACACCGGTAAACACGAGCATGGAAAAGTTATCTTTTGCTTCATCGTCTTTCCCTTCGCCCATTTTCTTTGCAACGACGGCGCTTCCTCCGGTTGCGAGCATGACGCCGATGGCGAGTACGATATTGATGACCGGATAGACGATATTGACTGCGGACAGCGCATTATCTCCAAGAAAGCGCGAGATAAAAATCCCGTCCGTGATTGTATAACAGGACATGAGTACCATCATGACCATGGATGGTAATGCGAATTTTAATAAAGTGACAGGTGTGAATTCCTGACCAATGGACTGTGCCATAATGGGTTCCTCCTTTGAAATATTTTTAAATGTTGTGTCAGCGCGGATGGAAATTGCGGTTTTGAGACACAAATGCTATCATAAACTATATTGTTACCATATAGTCAAGAACTTTTTTCGTGAGGGGAGATTAAAAGTGGACAAAAGTCAATATCTGACAACTGGTGAGCTTGCAAAGCTCATGCACGTCACCAAAAACACTTTATTTCATTATGATAAGATCGGCTTGTTTTCGCCGGAGATCGTGCTTGATAACGAGTACCGTTATTATTCGATCCATCAGATCGAAGTGCTCGAAGCGATCATTATGCTAAAGGAACTTGGTATGTCTTTAAAAGAGATCCAGGCCTTTTTAAGTGACCGGACTCCGGAAAAATTATTGGAGCTGTTTGAAAAAGAGGAACAGATTCTGACAGAAAAAATCCGGCTGTTAAAGGATCGCAGGCAGTGGATGGAAGAAAAAAGAAAAAAAGTCAGGGGATATCTGGACAAGGCGCCGGATGAGATATTTATCTGTGAAAAACCGGGCAGATATTATCTGATGGATGCATTTTTAGACGTTTCGGAATCAGAATTTGCGGAGCGCACAGCGGAACTGATCAATTTTTATGAGAACAACAGCAAAAGCATCTGTTATGAGATTGGTTACATCCAGTATGCAAAAGATGTCAGACGGCAGATCTATGCAAATTACAGCAACGTAATATTGCTGATGAAACATAAGCCGGGCGGCATGTCCTGCCATTTTATGCCTGCGGGGAAATATCTGACAACTTATTTTAAAGGGCACTGGAGAAACATCGGGGAGGCTTACCGGAAACTTCTTGCTTATGCAGATGAACATCAGATTACACTGGCGGAAGAGTTCCTGGAAGTTTACACGGTGGATCAGCTGATGGCGGAGACGGTGGAGGAGTATGTGACGGAGATATCGGTGCGCATCTGCGGGGGAGATATGGATGAACTGTGAAGACTGCTGTTTCACTTAATCATAGAGTGTTCGCAGAACGTGTATTTTATGGTTGGAAATATGGAAGATTTTCTTAATTTAGACGAAGGTTTAACAAAAACAAAATGAGATAAGATATAATAAGACTGCCGAGCGAAGCGAGTATAAGGCATATAGCATGAAAAACTATCTGTGTATGTCCATTATCACAAAAAAATTCTCAAAAAACGCGGATTTAAGGGAAAATTATGGGTATTTTCCGAGCAAAATTTTCATATATACCCAAAAGGTAAAAATGAATCGTGATTGAAAGGAAAAATGATGGAAAAGAGGAGGCAAAATATGAAACGAACAAGTGTAACACGGAAAATGGCATTGATTTTAGCAGCGATAGTTCTTATGACAGCATCAGGCTGTGGCAGGCGGGAAAATGCTGATAAAGAAGACAATAATATTACCATATATAAAAGCAATGAAAATGCAGATGGTTTTGACACAGAAACGGTATCGCTCGATGCGCTTACACCGGAAAATATCATGGCTGAGCTGATCGATGCCGGTGTGGTTCCGTCGGATGTGAAAGTGCTTGATTTTAAACAGGAAGAGGATACCATAACGCTTGATCTGTCGAAAACATTTGAGGAATATATAAATCAGATGGGAACAGCAGGAGAGTACGCGACAGTTGGAAGCGTAGTCAATACTTATCTGGACGCCTATGATGCCAAGGCAGTGTCTCTTCTGGTGGAGGGAGGAACCTGGAGCACCGGGCATGCAGAGTATGAGACTCTGCAGGGGAGGTATACATACGATGCGCAGGAGTAAAATAACAGGTTTGCTGCTTATCATGGGAATGTTTTTGGCAGGATGTGGAGCAAATAGCAGATCCGCCGGTATAGAGGAAGATGCCGTGATGCAGGAGCTGTATGATCGAAGTGAGATTGCAAGAGGATACACAGATCCAATTTTTCAGGAGTATTTAGATCAATATGATTCGGATTGTGAGATCAAAGAGACGTCGTTTGGTTTCGAACCTGCCGAAACACCGGCACAAGCGCAGTATTTTGTGGAATATCAGTACAGTAATGGTGTCAGCGACGATTTGAAATATTTTTATCAGGTTCAGGTGGATGACAATCACAAATGCATCGTTTTAAAAGAAGGGGAAGGTCAGGCAGAGATGGAAACATCGACAGAGGACGCGGAGATAGAATGGCTGACACAGTAAAAGGAAGTGTGCAGCCATCCTAATCCGATATTTCATCATAAGAATAAATAAATTCTGTTATTTCGCAGCCTTATGACCGGAATCTGCGACCATATTTTCCGCATAATCGAGAGCTTCCACAATATTCGGAAGGAAATGTTCTTCCCCGATCAGCTCGATAAAGTGATCTTTTTTCATAACGGACATCGGCTGTTCGTTGACATGTGAGAAGATCAAAGTGATATGTTTTTTCTTCGCACGGGCAGCAAGGTCACGCAAGGAACGCATTGCACTCGCATCGATTGCCGGAACACTTCGCATACGGATAACGATGACTTTGGTTGACTTGTCACTGGTAATTGTAAGAATTTCATCGGCTGCGGCGAAAAACAGCGGTCCACTGATCTCAAATACACGGATTGAGTGTGGAATGTCGCGCATTTTCTCGGCTTCGCCAGGGGTCACATCCGGCTCATCTGCATATTTCCAGGCAGTGACATCGGCAGTTTCTGCCATACGTTTCATAAATAAAAGTGCGGCAAGTACGACACCGACTTCGATGGCAACGACAAGGTCAAAAAATACAGTCAGGAAAAATGTTGCAACAAGTACGATCATATCACTCTTTGGAGCAGTTTTGCACAGATGGAAAAAGGAAGTCCAGTCTGCCATGTTCCATGCAACGACTAAAAGCACTGCGGCTAATGTTGTCATAGGAATTAGGGAAGCAAGCGGCATTAAAACAACTAAAATAATGCTTAAAGTGATACAGTGTGTGATACCTGCGATCGGGGTACGTCCGCCGTTTCTTACGTTTGCAGCAGTACGGGCAATCGCTCCGGTAGCAGGGATTCCGCCAAACAGGCCGGAAAAAATATTTCCAAGTCCCTGACCGATCAGTTCGGCATTTGACTTGTGGGTGTCACCGATCATACCATCAGATACGACTGCGGAAAGCAGGGATTCAATACCGGCTAAAATCGCGATCGTAAATGCCGGGGAGATCAGTTCCTGTACCAATTTATAGCTGAATGCCGGCATGTGGAAAGACGGAAATTCGGAGGAAAGTTCTCCGTAAACACTTCCGATCGTGTTGACCGGCAGTTTAGCAAAATAAACGATGGCAGTCGTCACGATAATTGCAATCAGGGATCCCGGCAGTTTGTCAGTTACTTTCGGCCACAGAATTAAAATCACAAGTGCAACGGCACCGATTGCGACGGTAACCGGATTGATGGTTGTGATATTTGCCGCATAGGCGCCAAGTTTTTCAATAAATTCAGAAGGAACAGCACCCATATCAAGTCCAAGAAAATCTTTGATCTGTCCGACAAACAGGGTGACTGCGATACCACAGGTAAAACCTGTCGTGATCGTATAAGGAATATATTTGATCAGGGAACCAAAATGGCAGAGACCCATAATACATAAAATGATACCTGCCATGATTGTTGCGACAATCAGTCCGTCTGTACCGTAAGTGGTCACGATGCCATAGATGATAACAACAAATGCGGCGGTCGGCCCACCAATCTGGACACGGCTTCCTCCGAAAAAGGAAATAAAAAATCCGGCAACGATCGCAGTGTAGAGTCCCTGTGCCGGACCGACACCGGAAGCGATCGCAAGTGCGATAGAAAGTGGAAGAGCAATGATCGCCACAATGATACCAGAAAGGATATCTTTGATGAGCTGCTCTTTTGTGTAGCCCTTCATTACGTCAAATAGTTTTGGTCTTAGTTCGTTCATAGGTCTTTTGTACTCCAATTCTTTCCTAAGTATAAAAAGTATTAAAAATTTATAAAAACGCAAGTTAAAATTTTAGCATGTTCTTAACATGATTGCAAGGTGAATGGCGCAAAAAAGTAATTCATGATATAATGAGCGCAACATCATAAAATTACGAGTTTTTATAATCTAAATAAGGACTAATATGGAACAGAAAAATTCCTACGAAAAAATATATGACATTGTAAAACAGATTCCACGCGGTACGGTTGCAACCTATGGACAGGTGGCAGCGCTTGCGGGCAACAAAAGGTGGGCCAGGGTGGTCGGCTATGCGCTGCATGTAAATCCGGATCCGGAGGGAATCCCGTGTTACCGGGTAGTAAACCGTGAGGGGAGAGTTTCGGAGGCCTTTGCATTTGGTGGCGAAAACAGGCAGATCGGACTTTTGGAAGCGGATGGCATAGAGGTAAAAGACGGGTTTGTTGATCTTTCAAAATATCAGTGGCGCAAAGAGATATTTTAACGAATACTTTAATTCCTATTGACATGGTATGAATAGTCGGATATACTTCTAATACGATGATAAAAGAATCGTTTATTCATAAGTTTGCGGCTGAGCTGCATCCGCAAGCCTAAAATATGAAAAACAGCGCAGAAATGAGGAAAATATGAGAATATCAACAAAAGGAAGATATGCGTTACGCCTGATGCTGGATCTTGCACTGAATAATACCGGAGAGCCGATCAGTTTAAAGGATATTGCGAGACGCCAGGAAATTTCAGATAAATATTTAGAGCAGATTATTTCCGTTTTAAATAAGGCAAAATATGTAAAGAGCATTCGTGGTGCACAGGGAGGATACATTCTGACAAAAAGACCGGAAGAATATACCGTCGGAATGATATTACGCCTGACAGAGGGAAGCCTTGCACCGGTGGCATGCGTCGAGGATGAAGACACCTGTGATAAGATGAATGACTGTGCAACAGTTCTGGTGTGGAAAAAAATGAACGAGGCGATCAACCAGGTTGTTGACAGTATCACACTCGCAGATTTAGTGGACTACGAGAGACAGCGTGCCGGCGAGTATGTAATCTGAATTTTATGAGAAAATAAGAAGCGTGGGAATGGATTGATCCGACACAGTGGAAGTAAAATAATAAGCCGGAATTTATCAGTCTGACACAGGGGGAGTAAAATAATAAGGAAGAAAGAAATGGAAAAGGCAGTGGATTTTACGAGACTTGAAAAAAATATCATCGAGGTCATACAGGAAGAACAGATAAAACTTGGTTACCGGAGTGAACTGATCCGGTTATATTATCCGATTACCTCGCTGAACCGTTTCTTCCATACCGATGCAGCAGAAAAAGAGATGTCAGAACTGCTTGCAGAATTTTCAAAAAAGACGGTGCAGACACTTGGCGGGGTGGAAATCTCCAATAAAGGTGAGCGTTTCTGCATTGCAATTCCGCCGAGCGGTGTTGATTATGTGCATGAACACACGAACGGAAGTGAGTTCATTTCCAGTTTTATAGAAACAATCGGAAAACATGGCTGCACGATAGACGAGCTTTTACAGCAGTTTCACAGATATTCGGATCATGTACATGTAGAACGGACGACACACGGGGAATTTGATTATCTGGTTTACTTTGAGGATGGGGTGCCGGATGATTACCGTTACTGCATCACGGATGAGGGCTGCCATCTGATCTATCATCGTTTTACACCGGAAGATTATGAAGATTTTCAGTTTTAAAATATAGAAGATTAAAATAAATCAATAAAATTGATAAAATCACACCTTGCGGAACTCGAAAAAGGTATGTTATCATGTAAAACAGAAAACGAAAAGCAATGAAAAGGAATAGTAACAGCGGAATGGAAAGCAGAGAGCTGCCGGATGGTGCGAGGCAGTCAGAGTGAAGTTGTGAACTCGCCTTGGAGCTGCCGGCTGAAGGAACCGGATGCTTTGTTAAAGAAACAGAAGGTGCTGGGTAGGCTTGGACGGATTGCCCGCCGTAAGAGGGAAAAGGCATGATAGTGCCGGATGAGTGCATGAGTGACGATATAGGTCATCCATGAAACAGAGTGGTACCGCGTGAAGAAAATTTTGCGTCTCTGTATGACAAGACCAGACAGGTTTTGCATACAGAGATTTTTTTGATTCATAGGAAATTACGTCCTATGAATCAAAAAGCCCTCCGGGCAGGATCGCACTGCGGCGGAGTGGAATTATGTCGCTGGGGCGACCCGCCGCAGGCGGAGAATCCTGCAAAGCAGGATTCTTTCTTATGATTAAGATATTTTCCACGCAGAAATAGATGGTAGTGTGAAAACAGATTTTTCGCACACAGGAATGGAGGATCAATAATATGAATTTTAATGTTGCAGAAAAATACGGAAAAGCATATTTTATGCCGCCGGAAGTTACATATGACTGGGTAAAGAAGGATGCGATCGAAAAGCCGCCGATCTGGTGCAGCGTGGATCTGCGTGATGGCAACCAGGCACTGATCGAGCCGATGAGCTTAGAGGAAAAAATTGAATTTTTCCAGATGCTTGTAGATATTGGATTCAAGGAGATCGAGGTTGGTTTCCCGGCAGCTTCAGAGACAGAATACAATTTTATGCGTGCCTTAATCGAGCGGAATATGATTCCGGAAGATGTTACAGTTCAGGTTTTAACACAGGCGCGTGAGCACATTATCAAAAAAACATTTGAAGCAGTCAAAGGTGCACCGCATGCAGTGATTCATCTTTACAATTCTACATCTGTGGCACAGAGAGAGCAGGTGTTTAAAAAGAGCAAAGAAGAAGTAAAGAAGCTGGCAGTGGACGGAGCAATTCTGTTAAGAGATCTTGCAGCACAGACAGATGGAAGCTTTACATTTGAGTACAGTCCGGAAAGTTTCCCGGGAACAGAGGTTGATTACGCGGTGGAAGTCTGCAATGCAGTACTGGATGTCTGGAAACCGGATGCAGAGCATAAGGCGATCATCAATATCCCGACTACGGTACAGATCGCAATGCCGCATGTATTTGCATGTCAGATCGAGTATATCCATAAACACTTGAAATACAGAGACAACGTGATCTTAAGCGTACATCCGCACAACGACAGAGGCTGCGGTATCAGTGACGCTGAGTTTGGTGTGTTAGCAGGAGCTGACCGTATAGAGGGTACTTTGTTTGGAAACGGAGAGCGTACCGGAAACGTGGATATCGTAACACTTGCAATGAACATGGTATGTCATGGTGTAGATCCGAAACTTGATTTTTCCAATATCGCAGCAATCCGTGAAAAATATGAGCGTTTTACCAGAATGAGCGTTTATGAACGTACTCCATATGCAGGAGATCTTGTATTTACCGCATTTTCCGGTTCCCATCAGGATGCGATCTCAAAAGGTATGGCATGGAGAGAAGCAGGAAAGAGCGGTGAACGCTGGGATGTTCCGTATCTGCCGATCGATCCGAAGGATGTTGGAAGAGAGTATGAGTCTGATGTTATCCGTATCAACAGCCAGTCCGGTAAGGGCGGGGTTGCGTTCGTATTAAAGCAGAACTTTGGTATGTCGCTGCCGGATAAGATGAAAGAAGAAGTTGGTTACCTGATCAAAGGTGTATCTGATCACAGACATGAGGAACTGACTCCGGATATGATCTATCAGATATTTAATGAACACTATGTCAACATCAAAGATGTATTTGATGTGCCTGATTGCCACTTCGAGCAGAAAGATGGTATTGCTGCAAGTGTGACGATTGAACAGAACGGTGAGCGCAGAGTAATCGAGACAACCGGAAATGGACGTCTCGATGCAGTCAGCAATGCGATAAAGATGTATTTTGGCATCAGTTATGAGCTGGCAGCCTATCAGGAGCATGCGATTTCAGAGGGATCTTCCTCAAAGGCAGCAGCTTACGTGGAGATCATCTGCCAGGGAAAACATTTCTGGGGTGTTGGTGTGGATGAAGATATCATCAAGAGTTCTATTGCAGCACTGGTTTCTGCCACAAATAAGATGGCGAAAAGTGAAAATATCATTGAGGGCAGAGATGAGCGCATTATGGAGATCATGAATTACATTCAGAATAATTATGTGGATGTGACGATGGATGTACTTGCTGAAAAATTCGGACTCTCCAAACCGTATCTTTCCAAGTATATCAAGGAAAAGTCCGGTATGACATTCCAGGATGCGGTAAAAGCTGCGCGAATGAAAAAAGCAAGAAGACTTTTAAAAGAGTCAAATCAGACGGTGGAATCAATCGCAGCAAGCGTTGGATATGAGAATGTGGAACATTTTAACCGTTTGTTTAAAAAAGCGTATGAGATGACGCCGGTACAGTTCCGCAGACAATATAAATAGTGCGAAAAACAGCACAGAAATAAAAAAGTCATAAAAATAAGAGGTGCTCCCGGAAGTTGTTCCGGTGAGAACCTCTTATTTTTAGTACTATGTATCAATTTATTTGATATGTTTTTTGATCGCATCAAAACTTTCTTTACTGATGACATGTTCCATGCGGCATGCATCTTCGGCTGCGATCTTTGGATCAACACCGAGACGTGTCAGCCAGTCTGTTAAAAGTTCATGACGTTCATAGATCATTTCTGCAATTTCACGACCCGAATCGGTCAGATAAATATATCCTTCTTTGGTAACGGTGATATTATTTTTCTCGCGTAAGTTTTTCATTGCAACGCTGACACTTGACTTTTTAAAACCAAGCTCTTCAGCGATATCAACGGAACGTACGACCGGATTACGTTTGCTAAGGATCAGGATGGTCTCTAAATAGTTCTCAGATGATTCGTTAACCTGCATAAAAATACCTCTTTTCTGTCTATAGGATGATCCACTGACAGGAAACGGAATCCTATCAGGGGAAATGTGCCCCGCTTAAAATATATTTATTATAGTATACCATAATTCGGAGCTGACAGCAAATTTTATTTGTATTTTCGGGGTGTTGAAAGGTAAGTTTGAAATATGTCACGTATAACAATTTAATGTATATTTTTAACAATATATGTTGTACTTAACATATAAGGAGGCTGTTGTTATGAGTAACGAAGATATGAAGTCTATATTCGAACAGATCAACAACTTAAAAAAACCTGTTTCTGAATCGAGAGAAGAAATGATAGATAACTCACAGGATACTTTGCATGAAGTTCTGAGTGGAGTATCGGAGGAAATACAGAGAGTGCTGGATGAAAATAATTTTACACAGGAGGATTTGTGCCGTATTACGAATATGTCCCAATCTAATATTAGCAAAATACAAAATGGTAAAGTAGTTCCCAGAATAGAAACATTGCAAAAGATTGCATCGGCTACACACACAAGACTGGTAATATGTTTTGAAGATATCGAGGGAGATGATTAAATAAAACAAAGAACAATTGGGCGTTGATATTTATGCGGGCAGTAATAGTGGACCGCTTGAGTTTAAATTGAGAGGATATGAACGAACTATTTCCGGTGATGAAGCGCTTCAACAGTCAACGCGGTCGCCCCGCCAGATGGCACTGTATTGAAGGCAGTCAGCTTTCATCCCTGAAACAGCGAAATTATTTACAGGAAGCATTATTACCAAAATCGAAAATAAGCCAGTAGAAAAAGTTGTAAACGGCACTCCTTTGGACACTGGGATCACAGGATCTATGATAAAAAGAGAGGTTCATTATATCCCATCCTTTGGACATTTGCGTTATGATTTACTAAAGAATATTGTAGATAATACAGAATACAAGAAACTTGTCATTGATATTTTAAGACAGTTCGATGATTCAATTGCAGATATTTGTTATACAAAAGCAGATGATGGATCATATTTAGAGTCCATTATCACAAAGAATAGTGTAAATATGCCGTTTTCTGTTTATGGCGATGGTATTAAAAAAATATTATATATTCTTAATAAATTGGTTGATGCCGCAGACTCGACACTAATGATCGATGAAATAGAAACGGGGCTGCATAAAAAATATTACGATACATTGTTTCCCGTTGTATTTGCGCTTGCAAATAAACTGAACGTTCAATTATTCATAGCAACTCATAGTATTGAAGCTATTGATGCAATATTAAGATATGGTGATTATGAAAATAATCATGATATCAATGATCCAATTAAGGTTATTACATTAAAAAAAGTTGATTCAGATAAAGGCAGTAACATAGCTGCCCGGAATGTTACGGGTAAATATGTGTACGAAAACAGAAAAGTATTATGTGTATGAATGGAAATTCGAAAAAAGTAACAGACTTGGGATAGTCCCGCTTGAGGAATATGAGCACATTGAGAGTCTTTCGAAAGATGGAAATCAGCTTGTCTTATGTGGGGTTGGCAGTAATGGTAAATTTGCGCATTTTGTGAAACAACATCGTGTAAATAATATGCTTATTGAGCAGGACATATCTTCATTAATGGTTGTCACAGACAGAGATGAAGATTCGGATGCAAAAATTGGAAGAATAATCAATAAAGCGAATAAGGCTGCAGTCGGAACTTTTTTCAGTATTCGAAATCCCCAGAATGCGATGAGATCCTTTGGAACTTTTATTTCTAAAATTGACTGGTCAAAATCGGAATCTTTGAAAACGTTATTTTTACCGTTCATGTATCTGGGAGAGGAGAAACCGACTGAAAACAGGGAAAATTAAAAAATGGAAACTGGAAAAAAATTCCTTGCTATGTAAGAGGCATTTTGATATAATACATCTAAAACACAATTTATATGAAATTCGTGTGAAGGTAAAGTTATTCACATGCAGGAATGGAGAGTACTATGTCAGACAGTGCGGACGGGGACGCGGATCCTTACCCGAATCAGAATAACAGACTTATGATATCAATATATAAATATAAGAAAGCATAACTGCCGTCTGGAGAAGCAGACAGTTGCAGCTATGCTTTTTTGCGTGGAAAGAGAGGAATTATTTTTTTATGGGAAGTGACTCATTGTTTTTTATCATTATCGCGGTATGTCTTATCATGTCAGCTTATTTTTCGGCGACAGAGACAGCCTTTTTATCTCTGAACCGGATCCGCATGAAAAATATGGCGGACAAAGGAAATAAACGGGCAGCCCTGGTACTGGAACTGGAAGAAAAATATGACAACCTTTTGTCAACGATCCTGATCGGAAATAATATCGTAAATATTTTATCGTCCTCACTTGCAACAATCTTATTTGTAAAGATACTTGGGGATGCAAAGGGAGCAAGTGTTTCAACGATCGTTACAACAGTGCTTGTCCTCATCTTTGGCGAAATTTCACCGAAAAGTATTGCAAAGGAATCGCCGGACAAATTTGCTCTGTTTTCTGCACCGATCATTTCAGTGCTGGTAAAAATCCTGATGCCGCTTAATTTTGTGTTTGCACAGTGGAAAAAACTGTTATCACATATCTTTAAATCAGAGGAAGAGACAGGAATCACAGAGGAAGAACTGCTTACGATTGTTGATGAGGCGCAGGCAGGCGGAGGTATCGGAGAGGATGAGCGTGTGCTGATCCGCAGTGCAATCGAATTTGATGAACTTGAAGCGGTGGATATTTATACACCACGAATTGATATTGTCGGAATTCCAGTGGATATGCCAAAAGATGAGATTGCAAAAATATTTGCGGATACGGGATATTCGAGACTTCCGGTTTATGAGGAAAATATTGACCAGATCATTGGTATTTTATATCAGAAAGATTTTTACAACTTTATTTACCACTCGGATGTGACAATTCGTGAGTCTGTGCGTCCGGTGATTTTTACAACAAAAAATAAAAAGATCGATGATCTTTTGCGGGAACTTCAGCAGAAAAAACTGCACATTGCGGTTGCGATGGATGAGTATGGCGGAACGGCAGGAATCATTACGTTAGAGGACATCTTAGAAGAACTTGTCGGCGAGATCTGGGATGAGCACGATAAGGTGGAAACTGAGATTGAGCGGATCAGTGACAATGAATATCTGGTCGCCGGAAAAACAAAAGTTGAGAAACTGTTTGAATGTCTGGACCGTGAGGCAGAATTTGACGTGCAGACGGTCAGTGGCTGGGTAATGGAACAGTTTGAATGTATTCCGAAAGCCGGAGATTTTCATGTGGATGAAGAATTTAAACTTGAGATAGAAGTGACTGAGATGTCCGGCAAGAGGATCGAACAGGTGCGTATCCGTGATCTGAGAGAACCGGAATCGGAAGAAGGAAAAGAATAAAAAAACTGGGGACTAGAACCCCAGTTTTTTTAATTCCTCCGAAAATTCTGCAAGCAGCAGCTTACGTGAAAGGACAGCCGCATAAAATCCGTCAAGCGCCTGTTCGTAGATGTGCTGGTACTGTACAAAATGAAAACGGATCGTATCTTTCCAGTTATCTGCTGTAACCAGTCGATCTTCCTCAAGATGATAGTCAAAGAGGTTGCTGCGCAGTTCATAAAGTGCTGCGTAGCGGAAAGACTCCGACAACAGTGCAAGACAACTGTCATGATCCGGCAGTCTGGTAAGTCCGAGTGCACCAAAACGTTTCTGTACGGCAAAGCGGGAAGCAGATCCGTTTAAAATTCCAGGAATTTCTGTTGCGAGGAGTGTTTCTAAGTCTGTTTTGTAATAGCCGAGTGTCGCGGCAACGAGTGTATTGGAAAGCTCTGCAAAAAACGGCTGAAGCAGACAGTTTTTTGTTTCAAAATATTCGTCCATGAAATCGTAAAGTGCCGTATCGTCACCGGTGAACTGGTAGCTGTCGTGGTAAGCTGCACCAAATTGTGGGAGCAGACTGCCAAGGGCAGATGGATATCTTGTCAGAGCAAGATACAAAACAGCGTAAAATTCGGCTCCATTGCCGATCAGTGCATCCAGGCGGATACCTGCATCATCTAATGATACGGAGCCAAGCACCGGATATTTTGTTAAGATCAGGTCATCTATGATGGCAAGTTCATCGCCTAAAGCAAATACGTCAAAGGCATTTTCTAAAATGCTGATCGCAGTATATAAGAAAAATACGTCAAAGCTGTCCTCTTTTAGTACCGGGCAGAAATAAGGATCTAAATCCAGATAATCATCGATCAGGGAAAAATCGAGAGTTTCGTCCGTTGGAAACAGCGTATCTTTTAAATAAGCTGCGAGTGTATCATCTTCTTCTCCGGCAAAAGATAAAAAACGATACACAGTATAAGTTAAAATACGCTTTACCCCGTACTCCGGGTGCGCGTGCATATAATCCGGGATCAGTTCCGGTGAAAATAGCTGGTTCATAAAAATCCTCATTTCCTGCACCATTTTGTGCATCAAATAAATTCTGTTTGCAAAACCTTTCCTGAGTAAAATTATCTATTAAAATATAAAGATACCTGTTGCACTCAGCGCTTTATTATAGCATTATATAGGAAGGTTGTCACTCGCTTTAGTGGAAACTGATTGTTCTTGTTTTTGCACAAAAAAATACAATTCCTATCTTGACAATAGGAATTGATGATGTATAATACTTATATCATATCAACAAACTAGGAAATAAAACAGAATGGTGATGGATACACACAGAATATACGGACTTTCTGCTAGTATGAGCAGCGTATAAAATGGATAAGATAAGGATAAAGAAAGGAACGATATCATGGCAAAATTAATTTATTTAGATAATGCAGCAACCACACAGGTATATCCGGAAGTATTAGATGCAATGCTTCCATATTTTACAGAACACTACGGCAACCCTTCTGCAATCTATTCTTTCGCAGGGGAGAGCAAAAAGGCTGTTGATGAGGCAAGAGCAAATGTTGCAGATCTGATCAATGCAAGACCGGAGGATATCTACTTTACCGGCGGCGGCAGTGAGTCAGACAACTGGGCATTAAAGGCAACTGCAGAGGCATATGAGTCAAAAGGAAAACATATCATCACAAGCAAGATCGAGCATCATGCGATCCTTCATACCTGCGCATACTTAGAGCAGAAAGGTTATGAAGTAACTTATCTGGATGTCGATGAAGACGGAAAGATCAGCCTTGAGGAATTAGAGAAAGCGATCCGCCCGGATACGATCCTGATCTCTATTATGTCAGCAAATAATGAGATCGGAACAATCCAGCCGATCAAAGAGATCGGAAAGATCGCACATGATCATGGTGTATTATTCCACACAGATGCAGTTCAGGCATTCGGACATATCCCGATCGACGTGGAAGAGATGAACATTGATATGTTAAGTGCAAGTGGTCATAAGATCAACGGACCAAAGGGTATCGGTGTGATGTATATCCGCAAAGGTGTTAAGATCCGTTCCTTTATCCACGGCGGTGCACAGGAGAGAAAACGTCGTGCCGGTACACATAATGTTCCGGGTATCGTTGGAATCGGTACAGCTGCAAAACTTGCAAAAGAAAATATGGAAGAACGCAGTGCAAAAGAGATCGCATTAAGAGATCATCTGATCGAGCGTATATTAAAAGAAATTCCTTATACCAGATTAAACGGACACCGTACAGACCGACTGCCGAACAATGCAAACTTCTGCTTCCGTTTCATCGAGGGAGAGTCCATGCTGATTCTCTTAGACCAGGCAGGAATCTGTGGTTCCAGTGGTTCTGCATGTACTTCAGGATCATTAGATCCATCCCATGTACTTCTTGCAATCGGTCTGCCGCATGAGATCGCACATGGTTCCCTGCGTCTGACTTTATCCGAGAAGAACACGATGGAAGAGATCGACTACACAGTAGATGAGTTAAAGAAGATCATTGAGCGTCTGCGCGGCATGTCCCCATTATATGAGGATTTTGTAAAAGAACAGAATAAATAAAATCAGAGCAGATCTGTAAGAGTAAAAAATTTAAATTTGCAAAATGAAAACAAATTGCAAGAGCAAAAAATGGATTTGTATAATTAAAAACAAATTGAGCGTAGAGAGATAAAGAAGGAGAAATCAGATATGTACAGTGAGAAAGTAATGGATCATTTTAATCATCCGAGAAACGTTGGAGAGATGGAGAATCCAAGCGGTGTTGGTACCGTTGGTAATGCAAAATGCGGAGATATCATGCGAATGTATCTTGATATTGATGATAATGGAATCATTAAAGAAGCAAAATTTAAAACTTTCGGATGCGGCGCAGCCGTTGCAACCAGCAGCATGGCAACTGAGCTTGTAAAAGGAAAAACAATCCAGGAAGCACTTGAAGTTACCAACAAAGCAGTTATGGAAGCATTAGACGGACTTCCACCAGTAAAAGTACACTGTTCCCTGCTTGCAGAGGAAGCGATCCATGCAGCACTCTGGGATTATGCAGAGAAGAATGGTATCAAGATTGAAGGCTTAGAGCGTCCGGTAAATGATATCAGTGAAAAAGAAGAGGAAGAAGAATACTAATTATATTAAATGAAGGAAAAGTGATCTATGGGCAAAAAACATTTGAGCGAAAGAAATCTGGGTTTTGAAACATTACAGTTACATGTAGGACAGGAGGAAGCAGATCCGGTTACTGATGCAAGAGCAGTACCGATCTATGCGACATCTTCTTATGTATTCCATAACAGCCAGCATGCTGCAGACCGTTTTGGCTTAAAAGATGCAGGTAATATCTATGGAAGACTTACCAATCCGACCGAGGATGTATTTGAAAAGAGAATCGCAGCATTAGAGGGTGGTGTTGCAGCACTTGCAGTAGCATCCGGTGCAGCAGCGATCACATATACGATCGAGAACCTTGCACATGCCGGTGATCATATCGTTGCAGCAAACAATATTTACGGTGGTTCTTACAACCTGTTAGAGCATACACTGCCGGATTACGGAATCACAACAACATTCGTTGATCCGCTTGATGTTTCAAACTTTGAAAAAGCGATTCAGGACAATACAAAAGCACTTTACATAGAAACATTCGGAAATCCAAACTCAGATGTCAGCGACATTGAGGCAATCGCAAAGATCGCCCATGCACATAAAATACCACTTGTTGTGGACAATACATTTGCAACCCCGTATCTGCTTCGCCCGATCGAATATGGTGCAGACATCGTTGTTCATTCTGCAACAAAATTCATCGGTGGTCATGGAACTGCAATCGGTGGTGTTATTGTAGACAGCGGAAAGTTTGACTGGGAGGCATCCGGCAAGTTCCCTGCTATCACGGAACCAAATCCGAGCTACCATGGAATCAGCTTTTCACAGGCAGCAGGACCGGCAGCATTCGTTACAAGAATCCGTGCGATCTTACTTCGTGATACCGGAGCAACGATCTCGCCATTCCATGCATTTATGTTTTTACAGGGACTTGAGACACTGTCCTTGCGTGTAGAACGTCATGTCGAAAATGCATTAAAGGTTGTAGAGTATTTAAACAATCATCCGCAGGTGGAGAAGGTACATCACCCGTCCGTTACACAGGATAAAGAGCAGCAGGAGCTGTACAAAAAATACTTCCCGAACGGTGGCGGTTCTATCTTTACCTTTGAGATCAAAGGAGATGAGCAGACGGCAAAAGATTTTATTGATAATCTTGAGATCTTTTCCTTACTTGCAAACGTGGCAGATGTAAAATCACTTGTCATTCATCCGGCTTCTACCACACATGCACAGTTAAATGAGGCAGAACTGGCAGAGCAGGGAATTTACCCGAACACGATCCGCCTTTCCATCGGAACAGAGAATATCAAGGATATCATTGAAGACCTTGATGAGGCATTTAAGGCAATAAAGTAACAAGTAGTTTTTATCAGCCGGAGTTTTAAAGTATCTATTGTAAATTTCGGAAACAGCAGCATTCAAATAACAGATTCGTGCAAAACAGCACAGAAAAGGAGACATTATTATGGCAAACGTATACCAGAGTGCAACAGATTTAATTGGAAAAACACCTTTATTAGAAGTAACAAAATTAGAGAAAAACAAAGGACTTGAGGCAAAAGTTCTTGTAAAACTTGAGTATTTTAATACATCAGGAAGTGTCAAAGACCGTGCTGCATATTACATGGTAAAAGATGCAGAGGAGAAAGGACTTTTAAAAGAAGGTTCTGTTATCATTGAGCCAACATCCGGAAATACAGGAATCGGTCTTGCTTCTATCGCAGCAGCAAAAGGATACCGTATCATTTTAACAATGCCTGAGACCATGAGCGTTGAGCGCCGCAACATATTAAAAGCATACGGTGCAGAGATCGTTTTAACAGAGGGTGCAAAGGGAATGAAAGGTGCGATCGCAAAAGCAGAAGAACTTGCAAAAGAGATTCCTGGAAGTTTTATCCCATCCCAGTTTACAAACCCGGCAAACGTACAGGCTCACTTTGAGACAACAGGACCGGAGATCTGGGCAGATACAGACGGTAAAGTAGATATATTCGTTGCAGGTGTTGGTACCGGTGGAACAGTTACCGGTGTTGGTCAGTACTTAAAATCCCAGAATAAAGATGTAAAGGTTGTAGCAGTTGAGCCTGAGACATCGCCGGTTCTTTCCAAGGGAACTGCAGGCCCTCATAAGATTCAGGGAATCGGTGCAGGATTTGTTCCGGAAGTATTAGATACCAAAATTTATGATGAGGTATTCCCGGTAGCAAACGAAGATGCATTTGCAACTGGAAAAGAACTTGCAAAAGCAGAGGGTGTATTAGTCGGAATTTCTTCCGGCGCAGCATTATATGCAGCGATCGAGCTTGCAAAACGCCCGGAAAACAAAGGAAAAACAATCGTTGCCCTTCTTCCGGACAGTGGTGACCGCTACTACTCTACAGCATTATTTGCTGACTAAGCCGATTTTATCAATTGTCAGTCAGAGAATTAAGATTTGCTGTTTAAGTTCAATCATAATAAAAGCTGTCAGATGACAAATGGCAGCCTGCAATAGAATCATAGACAAAAAGCCACACTGCTGATTTAATGTTAATTTAGTGACATTGAACCGGCAGTGTGGCTTTTTTTGGATATATGTTTTAGAAAAAGCCGGACAAATGCTGGTTTGTGGGTGATATGCGTCGCCCGTCCAAATGGTGTGTCGCAGGCTTGTGAGTGGCATCTTACGCAAAGCCGGAGTTAATTTTGGTTCCGTTGTACGAAAATAAGAAAAGTCTAAGTGTGTCTGGGTTAGATTTTCTCGGAGTGACGTGACCGGCAACAACGAGTCATCCATGACTCGATGCTGCCTTGTTCTGCCATCCGTGGCAGAACATCACTGTGTACCTACAGACACACTAAGATTTTCTA
>NZ_QSCK01000031.1:0-54207 GCF_003463035.1 Roseburia sp. OF03-24
AAATCTTTTTTTAATCAGATTCAGACACAAAACACTAAAAATTTACGTCCCTCCAGGTTGTAAAATGAGTTCCCCGACGAAGGGTGGTTCACAACCTTACGGCTGGCAAATCGCATCAAGCCTGGATTCGTTTTGTGACTTTGGGAGAAAATTAGGCAATCTTAGTCTGCCTGTTCGTAACACAGTGTTGTGCCGCCACGGACGGCAGCACAAGTCTTAATGCCCCCGGACGGGGCGTTTAAGACGCACACGTCACTCCGAGAAACATTAAATCAGGCTGACTTAGACTTGCCTTATTTTCGTACAACGGAACAAAACAGTCCCGGCTTGATGCAATTTGCCAATCGAAAACCCCCGGAACCACCCTACACGAGGAAACTCATGTCACCCGCAAACCAGCATTTGTCAGGCAGTTAACGAAACATTTTCACACAGATGATCCCTGCCACGCATGCGATCACTTCCGTCAGCGGAAATGTCCACCAGACTGCGTTAAGTCCCCAAAAATGAAGCACCCATGCCAATGGCACCAGCAAAAACACCTGCCGCAGCACAATGATAAAGATGCTTGCCTGCATACGGGCAATTCCCTGCAGATATGAAGTAATAACAATAGTAAGTCCTGCAAAAATAAAGCTGATCGAGATAACACGCAGCGCATAACTGCCGATGTTTAACAGTGCAGGACTGGTGGAGAAAATTGCTATCAACAGGTGCGGAAAGGCAAAAAAGATCATAGTTGCAACCGTCATAATGCAGCAGGAAACGATGGATGCGAATTTCAAAATATCTTTTGTGCGTGATATTTTACCGGCACCGTAATTGTAGCTGATAAGCGGAAGCAGCACCTGCTGAAATCCAAGCAGCGGAATAAAAAAGAAAGACTGTATCTTATAATAAATGCCAAGCACCGTCACGGCATCTTCGGTAAATCCCTTTAAAATCATATTAAGACCTACAATATAAAGTGTAAAAAGCGACTGCGTCACAATGGAGCCAATGCCATTCTGGTAGATCTGTTTACAGACAGATATCTGAAACCTGCCGCGAAGAGAATATTTCCGTATAACAGCGATCAGTGTAATAAACATGGCTGCCCACTGTCCGATCACGGTTGCGATGGCAGCGCCTGCAATGCCAAGTTCTGGAAAACCGGTAAGTCCGAAAATAAGAAAAAGATCAAGTATGATATTTAACAGGGAACCGGTTATCTGGGCGATCATTGGGATGACCATGTTTCCTCTTGCCTGTAAAATCTTGGTACAGATGGATTCAACAAAAAGCCCGAGAGAACCGATAAAAATAATTTTTGTATAAATAATTCCATCCTTCGCAACCGCAAGGTTATCTGTAGAAATCTGAAAATAAAATTCAGCTAGCATAGTCCCGGCCACAGCGAAAATAAGAAAATGAAAGAGCGTAAGCAAAAGTCCGCTTCTGATGACCTGATGCTGTTCTTTTGATCTTCCCAGTCCGTCTAACCTTGAAATTAAAATATTGACACCGGCACCTGTTCCGGTGGCGAGTGCTACCATTAAAAGCTGGATCGGATATATGATGGATAAAGCAGTCAATCCGACTGCAGAATATTTTGCCACAAAAAAACTGTCCACAATATTGTAGATCGACTGTATCAGCAGTGCCAGCATTACCGGTGGCGATAATTTTAATAAGAGTTTTGGAATTGATGTATGTTCCATATCCATAGGAATGTTCCTCGCATGTCATATATTTCGAGGAACATTCTAAAGCATGGAGTAACTACACGGTCAAGAGAAAAATTATTTTTTTATCAGATGAGCTTTGATCTCACAATAATAATTATGGATATATTTAAAAAGCTGAAAACCGATTTCCTCGGCAAACACGATGTCGGTCGTAAAGCCCTCTGATGAAAGAAAATCAAGCAGTGGCGAAAAGTCAGCAGTCTCATCCTGAATCTGAACGGTAAATACTGCATAATCCCCGGCGGGAAGTGTATAGAGGTGTTCGGGGTTGATAGAAGAGTAATCCCCGTTCGGCAGTTTCATGTATTCCCGGCATTTGAGGAGATCATTTTGTAAAAGACGGTCCGGATCCAGAAAGTATCCGTATTTTCTACGGACAAAATGTGTTTGTTGAAATTCCTGCTTTAAGACCTCCTGCAGATTGGCATGGTAGGAAGAATCCTCGCGTGTCAGGCTTCCGGCGATGACCGTTTCCTGTTCTAGATATCTGACCTGGATTTTATGTGACGGGGTCTGGGCTTTGATATGTTCATTTTCGGAATCATACCAGAGGATATCGTCTGCAACCTGCGCATAATATTCGCTTAAACGTAAGGCTTCTTTGCGGTATTCCATCAGAAGATGAACAACTTTATCGTTATCTTTCGAGGAAATGATCTGTCGTACTTTATCGAGCGGTATGCCAAGATTCCTGCAGGTGGTAATGATATCAAGCTGATACATGTTCCAGCGGGAATAATAATGGTAATGATTGTCAGGGTTGATATAGTCGGGTGTCACGAGACCTGCCTTCGTATAAAAATGTAACGTATCTTTGGAAATACCGGTGATTTTGCTGACCTCACCGATCTGGTAATATTCTTCTTTCAATTTTGTACCTCCATGCTGCATGGTTTGTAAGGAGCATAACAAAATTATGAGGTGTCTGCAAGACGACCTGCGGACTGTGGTTTTTTGTTTAGTTCTACATATAAAAATAGAAAAAATGTATATATACTGTACAAAAGTATCAAAAAAATATTAATAAATTCTAAAGAATGTTAAGAATGTGCTAACAATGTAAAAATAATACGGTTTTCTTTGTTAAAAATTCCTCTTATAATAAATACATAAAGTTGCAGCGGCAAAGAGGGGCAGCGCAGCAAATATATCAACCAATTACAGGAGGGTTTCTTATGAAGAAAAAAGTTTTATCTGCAATCGTATGTGCAGCAATGGTATTTTCCATGACAGCGTGTGGCTTACAGTCACCGAACACAGCGACAGGCAACAGCGGAACAACAAATGCAGCAACATCGGATGCAGGTACATCAGATGCAGAAGCAGCAGACACAACGACAGAAGCAGCATCCACAGGCGATAGCGCAACAGAACCGGTTGGACCGGCAGTGACACTTGTATATGCTGAGGTTAACCCGTTAGAGGGAACCATTGTTGGACAGACAGCTACCGCATTCAAAGACAAAGTAGAAGAGCTTTCCGGCGGAAGCATCACAATCGATATCCAGGCAAACGGTGTATTAGGAGCTGAGTCAGATGTCTTAGATACCATGCTTGGCGGTGGCGGCACGATTGATATGGCTCGTATCTCTGCATTCGCACTGACAAGCTACGGCGGAGAAAAATCCAGCCTTTTATCCGTACCATTCACATTTGTAAACAGAGATCATTTCTGGAATTTCGCAACATCTGATCTGGCACAGGAATTTTTGCTTGAGCCGCATGAGAACGGAAGCGGTATCCGCGGACTGTTCTACGGAGAAGAAGGTTTCCGTCATTTCTTTACCGTGAAACCGATCTCCGGAATGGAAGATCTTGCAGGAATGAAGATCCGTGTATCAAATGACCCGATCATGACAGGTATGGTTGAAGCACTTGGAGCAAACCCGACCGTTGTTGCAATGGGTGAGTTATATTCCGCATTACAGACAGGCGTTGTTGATGCAGCAGAACAGCCGATCGCAAACTATCAGGCAAATGCATTCCCGGAAGTTGCAAACAACATTATCTTAGACGGACATACATTAGGAGCAATCCAGGTAGTCATCACAGATGAAGCATGGGATAAATTAACACCGGAACAGCAGGATGTATTAACAGAGGCTGGTGAGTATGCGTCCCAGTACAACCGTAAGATTTCTGAAGAGACAGAGAATAAGATCTTAGACGAGTTAAAAGCAGATGGATGCAACGTTATTGAAGTAGATGACATCAAACCATGGCAGGATGCTTGTAAAGATGTTATTGAAGAAGCAACAAAAGATAACAAAGAGTTATATCAGCAGATCCTTGATATGGCAAACTAATTAAAAAAATGTGATCGGACACACAGAGTCTGATGTGATGTACCAAAGGAGCACAGAGAGAATACCTGCTCTCTGTGCTCCTTTTCTAAAGAAAAAGGAATTATTTTAAAGGAGGAAGATAGTTTATGCCAAAATTTTTTCAGACCATTGATAAAATAAAACCGGCATATGACATTACATATAAGGTCGTTTTATTCATATGTAAATTATTGCTGACGGCAGATCTTGTGATCACAAGCGTCTGCGTTGTCGGAAGATACGTTCCGTTTGTGCCGGATCCGGCATGGAGCGAGGAAGTCGTTCTGACACTGATGTCCTACATGGCAGTATTGTCCGCAGCACTTGCAATCAGAAGAAATGCACATATCCGTATGACGGCATTTGACCAGTATCTGCCAAAATCCGTGATCCGTGCACTGGATATTTTAGCAGATGTGGCAGTATTAATCCTTGGTGTGGTAATGATTACAGTAGGATTTTCCTATGCAGTCCAGATCGGTGCAAAAGGAAATTATGTAAGTATGCCAAGTGTTTCAAAATTCTGGATGTATTTCCCGATTCCACTTGCAGGAATTGCAATGGTGGTATTTGAGATTGAAGCAGTTTATAACCATATCAAAGGAATTTTTGTAAAGGAGGATAAATAATGAGCGCACAAGGAATTGCAATCGCAGTATTGCTGATCAGCTTTTTAGTAATGATACTCCTTAGATTTCCAATTGCATATGCAGTTGCATTGTCATCACTGCTTTGCTTACTAACACAGGGATTACCGCTTACTACGATCTGTCAGCAGATGGTAAAAGGAATCAGTTCTTTCAGTTTGATGGCAGTACCATTCTTTATCACGATGGGTGTACTGATGGGTACCGGTGGTATTTCAGAAAAACTGATCGCACTTGCCAATGCCTGTGTTGGATGGATGACAGGCGGTATGGCAATGGTAAATATCGTAGCATCTTATTTTTTTGGTGGAATTTCCGGATCTGCATCGGCTGATACCGCTTCCATCGGAAGTATCATGATCCCTATGATGGTAGACCAGGGATATGATGATGATTTTTCTACCGCAGTAACAATTACTTCTTCCTGTGAAGGACTTTTAGTTCCTCCAAGTCACAACATGGTTATCTATGCAATGTCAGCAGGTGGTATTTCCGTAGGAAGCCTTTTCCTTGCTGGTTATCTGCCAGGTGCATTGCTTGCAGTTTCCCTGATGGTAGGTTCTTATATTATTTCTAAGAAGAGACATTATCCGAAGGGAGAAAAATTCAGCTTTAAAGCATTATTAAAACAGATCGGAGTTTCTATCTGGGCTCTCGCAGCCGTTGTTATCGTAGTTGTTGGTGTAGTAGCCGGATGGTTTACTGCAACAGAATCAGCAGCAATCGCTGTATTCTATAGTTTGATCGTCAGTGTGTATATTTATAAAGGCCTCAACTGGAAGGGTGTATGGAAATGTTTAGAGCAGTGCATTGATACGTTATCGATCGTATTGATCCTGATTTCAACTTCCAGTATCTTCGGTTACTGCCTGACCACATTACATGTACCTGATATGGTAGCAAATGCAATCGTAGGATTTTCTACAAACCCGATCGTAATTGCACTGTTGATTGACTTGATTCTTTTATTCCTTGGCTGTATCATGGATATGGCGCCGATCATCCTGATCGCAACACCGATCTTACTGCCGATCGCAACTTCCATCGGTATTGATCCGGTACAGTTCGGTATTATCATGGTATTAAACTGTGGTATTGGTCTTTTGACACCGCCGGTTGGTTCCGTATTATTCATCGGTTCCGCAGTCAGTGGTGTAAAAATGGAACGTGTCGTAAAGGCAACACTTCCATTCTATGTATGTATGATTATTGTATTACTGTTACTCACATTCGTTCCGGAAGTCAGCCTTCTGTTACCGAGAGTATTAGGCGGCTACGGCGGATGAGTTTGAAATGATAGGGGGATTGGCATGACATACCAGTTTAAGAGCGAAGTAACTGCAGGAGACTTCTTTAAATTAACAATGAGCCGGACTTACCGTTCGGTGGCAGGAGTCTGTAACATGGTCTTTACGGTGGCGATGATTTTATTTACAGCAAAATTTTTCAAAAGCTCCGGAGATCTGATGCAGATGCTGATGCTCTTTGGATGTCTGCTGTTTCCTGTGGTTCAGCCGATTGCAATCTACCTGAAAGCGAAAGGTCAGGCAAAAACAATGCCAAAAGATGTGAATCTTTCATTTGATGATGCAGGACTCCATGTGACAGTGGGAAAAGAGAAAGAGAGCATTGGCTGGAGAAAGCTGCGGGTGTCAAAAGAACCTGGCATGATGATCGTTTTTTCTGATGCAAGACATGGATATATGCTTACAAACCGTATTTTAGGAGCACAGAAAGAAGAATTTTATACATTTGCAAAAGAAAAGATCGCAGCAGCTAATTAAAAAATACAGGCTTGCTATAGCAGCGAAGCGGATAAAAAAGCAGGATGGGACAACAGCTTGAAGAAAAGGATAAAATTATGGTGGCAGGAGCTTACCATTCAAAAGAAAATAGCAGTGTTTACCGGGATGGTCTGTCTGACCATCCTGCTTTCCGTTGTTTTTAATGTCTGGGTTGTCCGTTTTTCACTGGTCGATTTTAACGGTATTTTACAGGATAATGCAAAGTGCAGCGAACTGATTCAGGCATTAGAGCAGGAGAGTACGCTGTTTGAAAGTTATATGAGAAATCCGGATGCAGAGAAAAAAGAAGAGTTAGACCGTGCCATGAAACGGACAAAAAATGCTGTTTATGATCTGCCATTTCAGTACCGTAAGGTCGGAGAGCTCCGTTATGCAAAAACATGGTCGATCCGCAGCAGTTATGAAGTTTACTGTACAAAAAGAGATGCGATTCTTTCCATGGAAGACAATGTGACAGATTATGTCAGCAGGCTCTACGAAGTTTATGATATGCAGAAATACTTAGGACAGTATGCCGGGATACTGATGAACTGTACGATCGAGGAGGGGGATATTTCCTATCAGAAAAAAGTACCGACATTAGTCAGCGTGCCGATGGTAGTTATATTTGCCGGACTTTTGCTGTTATTTGGAATTGCGGAAATGGCTTCGTTGATGAAAGAAACGATCATGTCGCCCATTTTTAAGCTGGTGCGTGCATCACAGAAAATCGCAGCAAATGATTTCTTTATAGAGGACGTAAAAGTAGACAATAAAGATGAGCTTGGGGAGTTGGTTCATGCATTCAATAAAATGAAATATGCGACAGGAGAATATATTCAGGCACTGGAAGAAAAACGAAAGACGTTAGATCTCTTACATGAGGAAGAATTGGAAAAACTAGAGACAGAAAAGCGATTGGAGATGACCAAACTCGAACTGTTAAAAAGCCAGATCAACCCGCATTTTCTGTTTAATACATTAAATGTGATCGGTGGAATGGCATGTTTAGAAGAGGCTGCAACGACCGAAAAAATGATCCGTGCATTATCTGCGCTTTTCCGGTATAACCTGAAAAATCAGGAAACGGAAGTGTGTCTGTCGCAGGAATTAAAAATTGTAGAAGATTATATGTATCTGCAGCAGATGCGGTTTGGAGAGCGTATCTCGTATCAGAAGATCTGCCGTGTGGATGCGGATAAAGTCATTGTTCCGGCATTTACGTTTCAGCCGCTTGTGGAAAATGCCATTATTCATGGACTTTCCAAAAAGGAAGAAGGCGGAACCGTGCGGATACATATCTGGCAGCAGGGAGAATTTATATTCATTACGATTGGAGACGATGGACTGGGTATGGATGATGAGCTGCTTATGCATCTGCGCAGAGAACTGGCAAAAGAAGATGGAAAGACTGGAATCGGACTTGGAAATATTTACCGGAGGATACATGCAATGTATCAGGATGGAAATGTGGAAGTTTACAGCAGGAAAGATGCCGGGACTGTCATAAAAATACAGATCAGACATAAGGAAGTGGGAGAAGAAGATGTACCGTGTGTTGGTGGCGGACGATGAACCGATAGAGAGAATGATCGTCGCAAGAACGATAAAAAAATATTTTTCCGGACAGTTAGAAGTTGTGGAAGCAGTAAATGGCAGGGAGGCAGCAAAGTTTTTTACAGAAAAAGACTGTCAGATCGCATTGCTTGACATTGAGATGCCTGGTGTGAATGGTTTAGAGGCAGCAGGGCAGATCCGGGAAAAAAACAGGGACTGCAGCATTATTTTCCTGACAGCATTTGATGAATTTAATTATGCAAAACGCGCAATTTCGGTACATGCCCTGGATTATCTGCTGAAACCGGGAACTGAAGAGGAACTGGTTACAGTGCTAGAGGAAGCGATACGGCTGTTAAATGAGAGAACAGACGGATTGCGGGAAGATAGAAAAGAGATTTTACCGAAAAAACAGGAAAAAAAGAAAGATATCCAGCCGGAAAGCGGCAATATCAGAATGAGTGCTGTGGCAGAAAATATCAGACAGTATATCAGTATGCATTATAAAGAAGATATTTCCCTGCAGAGTGTTGCAGAAGAAATGAATTATTCTGATGCGTATTTCTGTAAGATATTCAAGCAGTGTTTCGATAAGAGTTTTATTGTATATCTGACCGAGTTCCGGATGGAGCAGGCAAAGCAGCTGCTTGCCGATGTCCGTATCAATGTAAAAGATATCAGCACGAATGTCGGATACCGGGATTCGAATTATTTTGCTAAAGTGTTTAAACGTGCCGTGGGAAGCACGCCTACAGAGTACCGGATGGAGGTCTTAAAGCAGATGGAGACGGGAAATGCTGTCGGAGGATTAGGATAAATGAAAAAAAGAGGAATCTTTATTTTGTCTGCGGCGGTGGTTCTTGCAGCAGGATTGTTGTGCCATCATATGCTGGTACAAGAGAGAGAACCGGAATTTGTTTTTTCTTATGCAGAGAACCAGACGGAGGATTATCCGACAACACTGGGGGCGAAAGAGTTTGCAAAGCTGGTAGAAAAGAGAAGTAATGGAAGAATACAGATCTTAGTTCAGGCGGAAGGGGCGCTTGGCACAGAGAGCGATGTGATTGCACAGATACAGTATGGTGGGATCGATTTTGCGCGAGTATCCCTTTCGCAGCTGGCAGAATATATTCCAGAATTAAATGTTTTGCAGATGCCATATCTGTATACAAATTCTGATCATATGTGGAAAGTTCTTGATGGTGAGATCGGAGATGCTTTTCTTGCTGCGACGGATGAAAGTGAACTGGTCGGACTTTCCTGGTATGATGCGGGTGCAAGAAATTTTTATAATTCAAAAAAACCGATCACCTGTCTTGAGGATATGGCAGGCATGCGTATCCGTGTACAGGAATCGGAAGTGATGGTAGATATGGTAGAGGCACTTGGCGCAACGGCACTGCCGATCCCATATGCTGATGTATATTCTGCATTAGAGCGTGGAACGGTGGATGGGGCAGAGAATAACTGGCCTTCCTATGAGGCGATGAATCACTATGAGGTGGCAAAATATTATACGGTTGATGAGCACAACCGGGTGCCGGAAATGCAGATATGTTCGAAAAATACATGGAATAAACTTTCGGAAGATGATCAGAAGATGATCTTAGATTGTGCAAAAGAATCAGCATTGTATGAGAGAAAACTCTGGACGGAACGCGAAGCGGATTCAAAGGAGCTGGCATTGAAACAGGGTGTGGAAGTAGTAGAACTATCTGCGGCAGAAAAAAAGCGTTTTCAGGAAGCTGTCATGGGAGTGTATGAAAAATACTGTGCAGACTATATGGATGTGATCGAACAGATCATTGCACAAAATAATAAGTGAGGATGAACGGATGGATTTTTTACAGGATAAAATAAAAAAGAAACAGTTTTTATGCAATTATAGTGTATTTTTGCTGAATGGAATGTTAGCACTTTCCATCGGCTCACTGCTTCCTTTTATCAGGGATGCAAGAGGACTTGATTATGCATTTTGTGGTCTGATCGTCAGTCTGCATTCTGTCGGAAATCTTGTTTCGAGTTTTGCAGCCGGATTACTGCCGGTTGCCATCGGAAGAAAAAAGAGTATTTTATTTTTTAATGCATTTTTTGCACTTTCCTATCTTTTGATCATTTTTGGAAATCATAACTGGTGCATTGCACTGGCATTTTTCCTGACCGGAGTTGCCAGAGGTGCGACAAGTAATTTCTGCAATACGGCGATCAACAGTCTGGCACCGGGAAAAGCATGGACGATCAATGGACTGCATGCAATGTTTTCTGTCGGAGCTTTTTTGTTCCCGATCCTTCTGACACTGTTTACAGGAAGCGGAGAATCCGGCTGGATCGTGGCATGTTATTTTATGCTTGCAATGGGCGTTTTAAGCTGGATTTTGTATGCGATGATCCCGATGGAAAATGACCGGGTGGAGAAAGAGAAAAAAGGTGGAAACTTTGGGTTCTTTTCGGAACCACTGTTTTATTTATGCGTTGCAACATTATTTTTCTATCTCTGTGCAGAGCAGGGAGTTATCGGATGGATGATCACATATTTTAAAGATACCGGATTCCTGCCGGCATCTTTATCCCAGATGACAGCGAGCGTGTTATGGGTGATGATTTTAGCAGGGCGTCTGACCACAGCGTGGCTTTCCACCAGAATGCAAAAAGAAAAACTGCTGCCAATTATGGGAATCGGACTCGTATGCTTTTTCTTTTTACTTTTATTCAGCCGCAGTACGGTATGGATCGTGATCGGTATTATGGGATTTGGTTACAGCATGGCAGGAATTTATCCGACGACCGTTTCCTTTGCCGGAAATCTCATTGAAAAATATCCAATCGCATGGAGCTTTATTCTGACAACCGCAAGTATCGGTTCCATCGTGATGCCGTCTATCATTGGTAAGATCGCAGAGACAGCAGGTATTTTTTATGGAATGGGTTCGATCGTGGTGGTTGTATTTATTGATATGGTCTGCATCTTAGCACTGGTGCGGTACTTAAAAAAACAAAAATCAGCAAATTCTTAAATCAAAAAGGGGGACTTTTCTATGAAAACCAAAAAAAATCAGATCTGGAACTTTAACAGCGAAATTGAATCAGAAGTTTGTGGAGAAGGCGTAAAGCGTAAAATATTAGCATATGCCGATGAGCTGATGTGTGTGGAAAATCATTTTGAAAAAGGAGCCATTGGTGCGCTGCATCATCATCCGCATACCCAGATCACATATGTGGTGTCAGGTCAGTTTGAATTTACGATCAATGGTGAAAAGAAGATCGTAAATCCGGGAGATGCACTGCTAAAGAGAGATTCGATTGAGCATGGCTGTGTATGTTTAAAAGAGGGAATCCTTTTAGACATCTTTACACCGATGCGGGAAGAGTTTGTGCAGGATAAAGATTGACAATCCGCACACAAAATGATTAAGTACGGTTGCTATGAGTAAGTGAAATAGTAGTCATGGAAATAAAAAGCATATGCAGAATATATCAACGGAAAACGAAGTTATAATAAAGAAATGATTTAAGGTGTATGGAATGTATAAAAAATCATTAGCAGGTGCCGTCTGTAACACAAAAAATTGTGTACAGACGGCACTTTGTGTTATACTCTGAATACGAATGAAATATCTGAATTTTTGAAATGACAGATCATCTAATGTCCGAAAATAAAAGAACAGACTACAGAAAGTGAGAAATAAAGGAATGCAGTACCACGGAGGAGACATATACCGCAATCAGATAAGACTGGATTTTTCGGTGAACACCAACCCGCTTGGAATGCCAGATCCGGTGAAAGAAGCACTTCATCAGGCAGTGGAGGAAGCAGAAAACTACCCGGATATCAGAGCACAGGCACTTAGCGCTGCAGTCGCAGAACAGTTACAGGTGCAAAAAGAACAGCTTGTGTTTGGAAATGGTGCATCAGAACTATTCCATGCCGTTTTACATGCCATAAAACCATCAAAAATACTGATCCCGGTACCTTCTTTTTTGGGATATGAAGAGGCAGCAAAAGCAATAGACTGCGAAGTTATCTTTTATGAGATGAAAAAAGGAGAAAATTTCTGTCTGACCGACCGCATATTGGATGTGTTAGATGAGAATATTTCTCTGGTATTTCTGGCAAATCCCAATAATCCGGTCGGAAATCTCGTTGAACCGGAACTGATTTTTCAAATTGCAGAAAAATGCAGACAGTGTGACACTACGCTGGTGTTAGATGAATGTTTTATGGAACTGACCGGGAAAGAACAGACATATTCTTTTTTTAAACGGCTGGATGAATTTCCAAATGTGGTCGTGATACGTGCATTCACCAAATTATATGCGATACCGGGGGTGCGGCTGGGATATCTGGTCTGTGAGCAGAATTTAGCAGAAAAGATCCGGCTGCAGTTACCGGAGTGGAATCTGTCGGTATTCGCCCAGAGAGCGGGAGTCGCTGCAATAAAAGAGCAGGAATATATTGCGCGTGCGGTAGTATGTATTCAGACGCAGCGGCAGTTTTTGCTTGAAGAATTACAGGCGGCGGGATGCAGTGTGTTTGATTCCGATGCAGACTATCTGTTATTTTACAGTGAAATGCCGCTGTATGAGTTATTTTTACAGCGCGGTATTCTGATCCGTGACTGCAGTAATTTCCGGGGGTTACAGAGAGGTTATTACCGGATCGCGGTAAAATCAGAAGAACAGAACCGGATGTTTGCAGAGGTGTTAAGGGAAATTCATGAAAATGCACAGGCAGCAGAGCGTATTGACCTGATGAAAGAGAAGTCAGAAGAACGAAATGGCAGAGTAAAAGGGCAGGAGTGCATCGGCAAAACCGGAGCAACAGCCCAACTGGTGCACAAAACAGGCGCGGTAGAATTTGTGCTGCCCGGAGATATCGAGGGTCGCAGTTTTGCGATCATCACAAAAGAACTGGCGGAGCGGGGAATTGTGATCCCGGAAGAACAGGAGCCGGTGACCAAACGTGTGATCCATACGAGCGCGGACTTCGGATATGCAGATACACTTACCTTTTCAGAAAATGCGGTTGCAGTTGCAAAGAGCCTGATCCGAAACGGTGCGGATATCGTGACGGATACAAACATGGCATTATCCGGCATCAATAAAAAAGTACTTGAAACATATGGTGGTATGGCACATTGTTTTATGGCAGATGAAGAGGTTGCAAAAGAGGCAAAAGAGCGCAGGGTGACGCGGGCAGTTATTTCCATGGAACATGCGGCAAAACTGGACAAGCCGGTCATTTTTGCTGTGGGAAACGCTCCGACAGCGCTGATACGTTTATATGAACTGATCAGTGATGGAATTTACCGTCCTGCATTTATCATCGGAGTTCCGGTTGGATTCGTCAATGTGGAGGTGGCAAAAGAAATGATCCTGCACACCGATGTGCCGTGTATCGTGAACCGGGGAAGAAAAGGAGGCAGCAATGTGGCTGCTGCGATCTGTAATGCATTGTTATATGAAGTGCGGCGGGAGGATGCAGTGAAAAAGGTGGATTGATAGATTTTCGCCTGATATCACGAAGATTCTTGTAAGAGAAAAAGGAGAACCCCATGCGCTATGGATTTACAACCGGAAGCTGTGCGGCAGCAGCAGCAAAGGCGGCAGCATATATGTTGTTTACCGGAAAAATAAAAAATGAGATAGAGATCGAGACACCAAAAGGAATCCGTTATCATGCTGCGATCACAGACATAAGACGAGGTGAAACAGAAGTAAGCTGTGCAGTAATAAAGGATGGTGGAGACGATCCTGATATTACGACAGGGGCACATATCATGGCAACTGTTTCAAGGATTGACAGTGACATGCAGCAAAAAGGGAAGTCTGCGCATTCACAGAAGATCGTGATCGATGGGGGATACGGTGTCGGGCGTGTCACAAAACCGGGATTAGACCAGCCGGTCGGAAATGCAGCCATCAATCATGTGCCGCGGGAGATGATCGAAAAAGAGGTGCGGGAAGTCTGTGCGCTCACGGATGAATGGGCAGATATTCTGGTTGAAATTTCTGTGCCGGAAGGGGAAGAACTTGCGTCGCAGACATTTAATCCGAGACTTGGCATCACAGGAGGGATCTCGATTCTTGGAACGAGCGGCATTGTGGAGCCGATGAGCAGCAGGGCGCTGCTTGAGACGATCCGTGTGGAATTAAAACAGAAACGTGCTTTAGGAAATTCCATCGTAGCAGTCTCACCGGGAAATTATGGACTTGATTATATGAAACGGACTTACGGCTATGATCTGGATAAAAGCGTGAAATGCAGCAATTTTATCGGAGATACGATTGATATGGCGGTGGAAAATGGATTTAAAGCCATGCTTCTGACCGGGCATATCGGCAAGCTGGTAAAGGTCGCCGGAGGAATCATGAATACACATTCAAGGGAAGGAGACTGCCGGATGGAGCTGATCGCATCATCTGCCCTGTTAGCAGGAGCGGATGCGGATACAGCATGTCAGATCCTTTCCTGCGTGACAACGGAAGAGGCAGTCAATGTATTAAAAAAGGCTGGGATTTGCGAACAGACGATGAAACTTATCATGCAAAAGATCATGTTTTACCTGAATAAAAGAGCAGCAGGGAAGATCGTGGTTGAGTGTGTTTTATATTCGAACGAGCATGGAGGACTTGGAGAAAGTGACGGAGCAGCAGAATTGATCGGGAGACTGAAGGAGGAGAAGCAATGATATATTTTGTAGGTGCCGGCTGTGGAGCAGCAGACCTTATTACAGTGCGTGGAATGCGGCTGTTAGAAAAAGCAGATGTAGTGATCTATGCGGGATCACTGGTAAACCCGGAGTTACTTTCCTATACCGGGGAGGGGTGTGAGGTTTATAACAGTGCAAAAATGACACTGGAGGAAGTCATAGATGTGATGAAAAAGGCACAGGCAGAAGAAAAAATGCTGGTGCGTCTTCATACCGGAGAGCCGAGTCTTTATGGGGCAGTCAGAGAGCAGATGGACTGGCTGGATGAACTGGGGATTCCTTATGAGAGCTGTCCGGGAGTTTCTGCCTGCTTTGGCGCTGCAGCATCCTTACAGATTGAATATACACTGCCGGAGGTTTCACAGAGTCTTATCATTACCCGTATGGCAGGAAAAACAGCGGTACCGGAAAAAGAAAGCATTGAGAGTTTTGCAGCACATCAGGCATCCATGGCGATTTACTTAAGTACCGGAATGTTAGAGGAGCTTTCCAGACGTCTTGTGGCGGGGGGTTATACGGAAGATACTCCGGCAGCGTTAGTGTATAAGGCAAGCTGGCCGGAAGAGGAAGCATATTTATGTACGGTCGAGACATTACCGCAGGTTGCGAAAGAGCATCATATCACAAAAACGGCACTGGTTTTGGTTGGAGATATTCTTGCAAAAGAACGGTGTACACGTTCGAAACTGTATGCACCGGATTTTGAAACAGAATTCCGGAAAAAGAAGGAGTAATACATGCAGATCGATATCATGAGTTTTACCGGGCGCGGGATAAGACTCTCGGAAAAGATACGGGATGAAATTCTTGTTGAGCAGGAAGATTACGAAGTCCACTTGTGTACAAAATATGGAAAATATCAGAATCTGGCAGATGCAGAGAGAAAGATCTGGCAAAAACAGGAACAAAATGCTGCCGGATGGAAAAATCAGGTTTACGTCAAAGAAACAATCTACGACTGGATGCGTGCACGCTTCGAACAGAATAGAAAAGGAAACAAAACAGCGGTCATCTGGATCGGTGCATGTGGAATTGCGGTACGTGCCATGGCACCGTCTTTACGTGATAAACTTACGGATATTCCGGTTCTGGTCGTAGATGAGGCAGGGCAGTTTGTTATCCCGGTTTTATCCGGACATTACGGTGGGGCAAATAATCTTGCAAGACTGATTGCAGATAGGATCGGTGCAGTGCCTGTCATCACGACAGCAACCGATGTCAATCATGCATTTGCGGTGGATGTTTTTGCAAAAGAAAATGGGCTTTTGATACAGAATAAAGCACAGATCGCAGCAGTCTCATCGAAGGTGCTTGATGGAAAAAAGATCGTGATGCTGACAGATGGAAAAATCGAGGGAAATGTACCGGATTCGGTCATTTTATCGGCTATGAAAATATGTGAGGAAGAAAATCTGATAGTGCCGGATGTTATAATATCTGCAAGATATCCGGTAAAAAAACTTCTCCTAAATCAGGTTATGGATGAACAGTTGGAAGTTAAAGCACATACAGAGCCACTCTGGCTGGTTCCACGTTCCATCATCCTTGGTATGGGCTGCAAGAGGGGAAAATCCTGTGAGGAGATTGAGCAGTTTGTATTAGAGACATTAGAACAGGAGCAGATAGCTATACAGGCAGTCAATGCGCTTGCCACAATTGATCTGAAAAAAGAAGAACCGGGTTTTTTGCAATTTGCAGAAAAATACGGGTTGGATTTTCTGGCATATCCGAAAGAGGTTTTAAAAGAAATACCGGGTTTTTTTAGCAGTTCGGAATTTGTTTCACAGACAGTCGGTGTGGACAATGTCTGTGAGCGTGCAGCGCTTGCGGCATGCCAGAAAGAAGAACCAAAGGTATGCTGTGACAGTAGTGAAAATCAGAAAAAAGTGCTATTACGGGGCAGATTACTGCTCAGAAAGAAAGCAAAAGACGGAATGACGCTCGCAATAGCGGAGCGGGAATGGAGTGTAAGATTTGATGAAACATAAAATATATATTGTTGGAATGGGACCAGGTGAGGAGTCTATGATGACGATGCAGGCATACGAGACATTGATGTCCTGTGATACGATCATCGGATATCAGGTTTATTTAAAATTATTAGGAGAGGCATTTGCCGGAAAAGAGCAGTTGTCCACACCGATGAAACAGGAACGTGAGCGCTGCATTCTTTGTTTTGAAAAGGCAGAAGAAGGAAAAAAAGTTGCCTTGATCTGCAGTGGGGATGCCGGAGTTTACGGAATGGCATCTTTGATGTATGAGATCGGGGAAAACTACCCGGACTGTGAACTTTGTGTTGTGCCGGGCGTTACCGCTGCGTTAAGCGGCGCAGCATGTCTTGGTGCACCGTTAAACCATGATTTTTGTGTGATCAGTTTAAGTGATCTTTTAACACCGTGGGAAAAGATAGAAAAACGATTAAGAGCGGCGGCAGACGGGGATTTTGCGATTGCGGTCTATAATCCGTCGAGCAGAAAAAGGGCAGATTATCTGATGCGCGCCTGCGACATTCTGTTAGAGACAGTCGAGGAGACACGTCCGTGCGGGTATGTGGAAAATATCGGAAGAGACGAGTCAAAAATGGAACTGTGCACGTTAAAAGAATTGAGAGAACGTCAGGTAAATATGTTTACAACGGTATTTATCGGCAACTCGGAGACAAAGATCATAGACGGACATCTCGTCACCAAAAGGGGATATCACATATGAAACGCATTTTGATTTTTTCCGGTACGACAGAGGGAAGGCAGTTAGCAGACATTTTAGATGCTTCCGGAATCTGTGCAGATGTCTGTGTAGCCACAGAATATGGGCATGAAGTCATGACCGAAGGAAAGTACCGGAATATTCATACCGGACGGCTTGCGGAAGATGAAATGAAAGAATTTATGCAAAATGGAGACTATACAGCAGTAGTTGATGCAACACATCCTTATGCGGTTCTGGTTTCTTCGAATATCAGGCAGGCGGCAGAACAGGTCAGACTTCCGTATTACCGTTTAAGACGGACATTACAGTCTGCCGGAGAAGAAAACAATGTGATCTATGCAAAGTCGCAGCAGGAATGTGTCCGTGCCCTTGAGCAGACAACCGGAAATATCTTACTTACCACAGGCAGCAAGGAACTGCATTGTTATTGCGAAAATGAGACATTAAAAAAACGTCTGTTTGTCCGTGTCCTTCCGGGAATGGAGAGTATAGAGATCTGTCATCGGAATGGTATTACCGGAAAACAGATTATTGCCATGCAGGGACCATTTTCGGAAGAAATGAATCTGGCACTTTTTCATCAGTATCAGATCGCACATATGGTTACAAAAGAGAGTGGAGCGACAGGCGGATTTTCAGAGAAGATCAGTGCTGCAAAAAAGGCAGGAGTTTCCGTTTATGTGATCAAAAACCCGGAGGCGGAAAACGGAGAACAGAAGGAAAATTTAGAGGAGATTTTAAAAGAGATTGAGCGTCTGACAGGGAAAGAGATCAGAAGAAAAAAGATGCAGGTATCTCTCGTCGGAATCGGTATGGGGAATACAAAACTGATCACGGAGGAAGTGGCAGAGCGCATTAGAAGCGCAGATCTGTTATTCGGGGCAAAAAGGCTGTTGGACGCTGTGCCTGCGCAGTGGAATTTATCTGCCAGACGGCTGCCATATTACCTGGCAAAAGATATTCTTCCATATCTGGAAACATCTGTTCCACAGGCTGTTATTTTGTTTTCCGGTGATACCGGGTTTTACAGCGGGGCAGAAAAAATGGTACAGGCATTGCAGGAAAGATGCGATATGGAAGTATCTGTCTGTCCGGGGATTTCTTCCGTTTCCTATCTGGCTGCTAGAAGCGGTAACAGCTGGCAGGATGCAAAAATCATCAGTCTGCACGGAACAGATCATATGGAACTTCTGATGGAGGCTGTCAGGATGAATCGGAAAGTGTTCGTTATCACATCAGGTGTTTTGGACGTCCGTGAAATTGGAAAGAGACTTTTGGACTGTGGATTAAAAGAAACGGCTGTGACGGTCGGGTATGCACTTTCTTATCCGGATGAACAGATTAAAACCTTATCGCCGGAAGAATGTATACAGCTTGCGGACGAAGGACTCTTTACCTGTCTGATCCAAAATAAAGAAATTCATGAAACAGGAAAAGACGCTGACCGGAAATTCCTGACTCACGGTCTGCCGGATGATGCATTCTGCCGTGATAAGGTTCCGATGACAAAAGAGGAAGTCAGAGAGACCGCTATCTGTAAAATGCGGCTGAAAGAAAATTCAGTCGTCTATGATATCGGAAGCGGGACAGGTTCGATCGCAGTTGAAATGGCAAGGTTATCGAAAAATCTTACGGTCTATGCGATCGAGCGAAAGCCGGAGGCAGCTTCATTGATCGAAAAGAACTGTGAAAAATTTGAACTTTCCAATGTAAAAGTGATTCAAGGGGAGGCACCTTTGGTACTTGCAGATCTTCCGGTTCCGACACATGCTTTTATTGGCGGAAGCAATGGCAGTTTAATGGCTATATTAACGGATTTATACCAGAAAAATCCACGCATGCGTGTGGTGGTGACAGCGATAACATTAGAGACGGTTGGAGCTGTTTCTTCTATATTAAATGAATTTCCGGTAGAACAGGAAGAAATCATTCAGATGTCTGTTGGCAGGGCGAAAAAGGCAGGGCGTTATCATCTGATGCAGGCAGAAAATCCGGTATTTATCCTGTCATTTTATTTTGCAGGAGGAGCGGAGCAATGAAGGCACCAAGAATACTGATCGGTGCAACAGGGAGCGGAAGCGGAAAGACTACGATCACCTGTGCACTGCTTGAAATCTTAAAAAGACAGGGAAAAAAAGTGCAGGCATTTAAGTGTGGACCGGATTATATCGATCCCATGTTCCACCGCACGGTACTTGGAATACCATCGAAAAATCTGGATACTTTTTTTACCGGGGATAAAACGACAGCAGAGTTGTTTATGGCGTCTGTAAAAAATGCAGATATATCGGTGATGGAAGGCGTGATGGGACTGTATGATGGGTTAGGGGGAATCCGGAAAGAAGGATCTGCTTATGATCTGGCAACGGTGACAGATACGCCTGTCATTCTGGTCATTGATGCGCACGGGATGGGGAGAAGTATCCTTCCGCTGATCGCAGGTTTTTTAGCTTATGATACAAATCACCTGATAAAGGGGATTATTTTAAACCGGACATCCGGAGCTTTTTTTGAGACGATCCGGCCGGAGATCGAAAAAAGTTTTCCGGCAGCCGTTCTCGGATATTTTCCCAATCAGAAAGATATTTTGTTAGAAAGCAGACATTTGGGGCTGAAACGTCCGGAAGAAATAGACAGGATGGCTGAAAAACTGTCAAAAACAGCGGATATATTAGAAAAGACGGTTGATATAGAAAGACTTATAGCAATCGCAGAGAGTGCAGAAGAATTGCCGGATGCTGAATTCAGGGCGTTGACAGAGAAAACATCCGAATCAGCAGAAACTGATATGTTGGGAAAAAATAGTTCCAGTAATCAGAAAGCGTGTTCACAGGAAAATGAGAAAAGACCTGTGATCGCGGTGGCACGTGATGAGGCATTCTGTTTTTATTATGAAGATAATTTAAAAACACTAGAAAGAGCTGGAGCTGACATTGTGTTTTTTTCTCCATTGCACGATGATTATGTCCCGAAAGAAGCGGATGCTTTATTGCTTGTAGGTGGTTATCCGGAGCTCTATGCAAAGGAATTATCGCAAAACAAGACGATGCTTGCAGACATAAAAGACAGGGCAGAACGTAAAATGCCGATCGTTGCGGAATGTGGCGGATTTATGTATCTGCACCGGACAATGGAAGATACAGCCCACCATGTTTATGAGATGGCGGGGGTTGTGCCGGGAGACTGCTTTTACACAGGAAAACTTGTCCGCTTTGGATATATCGAACTGACAGAAAAAGAGGCAGATTTTCTGCCGGAAAATGTCAGTATAAAAGGGCATGAATTTCATTATTTCGACAGCACTGCAAACGGTGATGGCTGTGTGGCATTAAAACCGGTAAGCGGGAAAAAATATGATTGCATTTTTGATAAAAAAACGATTTTTGTGGGATTTCCACATCTTTATTATCCGTCTGCGCCGCAGTTTGCAGAAAATTTTGTGAAAAAAGCGAAAAACTATAAATTACAGAAGTCCTCATCCGGCAGCGTAACCGGTTCATAATGCGATTATTGTTATACATGTGAAAGCAGTCATAGGAAAATGAAAGAAAAAGAGAGGGATTTAACCGTGAAAGATACAGAAAAAACAGGTATTCTCTATGGCGTTGGTGTCGGTCCGGGTGATCCGGAGCTTGTCACATTAAAAGCTGTGCGGATTGTCAGGGAGTGCGATACAGTGATACTTCCTGCAAAAAGCAAAGAGGATTGTATTGCCTATGGGATCATGAAAGAGGCATGCAGGGAGATCGCAGAAAAAGAACTTATATGTATGCCGTTTCCAATGACAAAGGATGAGAACAGGCTTGCCACGGCACATGAACAGATTTATCTTACAATAAAAAAACTGTTAGATGAGGGCAGAAAAGCAGCCTTTTTGACAATCGGAGATCCGACTGTTTATTCTACCTACCAATATATCCATAAACGTGTGGCAAAGGTTGGTTATGAGGCGCATATCATAAACGGAGTTCCATCTTTTTGTGCAGCGGCAGGGGCGCTTGGAATATCGTTAGCGGATAACAAAGAAGAAATCCATGTGATACCGGCTTCCTACGATATAGAAAAAACGACAGAACTTTCAGGAACCAGAATATATATGAAGTCCGGAAAAAAATTAGGGGAATTAAAGCAGATGCTGCAAAAACAGAAAAAAGGCGGTCAGATGGAAGTGTATTCGGTGGAAAACTGTGGTATGATGAATGAAAAAGTAACCAGAGAGATCGGACAGTTAGACGATACATCAGGTTATCTTACCATTGTGATCGTAAAGGAGCATTAAAATTGGAAAATTCCTATCGTTATTTTGAAAACAGAGCGTGCAGATATTATCCATGCCATGAAGTAGAAAATGATGAGATGAACTGTCTGTTCTGTTTTTGTCCTCTGTATGAGAGAGAGCACTGTCCGGGGAAACCGGAATATATTAACAGTAAAGGCAGAATCATCAAATCCTGTATGAACTGTACATTTCCACACAAAGCGGAAAATTATGAGATCATCATGCAGTTCTTAAAAAAGAAAGCAGAGACGGAAAGATAAGTGACAGAAGAAAAATTTATTCATACAAACCTGAAAAATGAACTGACATATAATTTCCTTATGGATATCATAAAGCAGTATCATTATGAAAAAAAGGATATGGAAATGCTAGAGACGGTTGCTGACAGACTGCGCGAATGTCTTGCCGGAGAGGAAGGATTTTACTGCATGGGCAGGAACAGGTGTGAGCAGATACTCAGTCTACACAGGGAAGAAAACTATGCTATCGGAATATTTACGCTTGGGGGCAGGGTCGATGAGCTTCAAAACCGCTATAGCAGCACAGATTGCCTAAGAGAAGCATATGCAGTGGAGACGATCTGCTGGGAGCTTTTGCGAAAAGGTTATGATCTGTTTCAGAGATGGGCAGAGGCACATTTGAAACAGAGGCTTAGTTCTTATCACTTTTTTGGTACGGAAGAAGAACTTTCTTTTGAAAAAATGGCAAAGCTCCTGTCTGGAATGAAACAAAAAAGGGTTATCTGCAATCAGGCATACTGCATGGAGCCGAAAAAAAGTGCAGTATTTTTAGTGGAACTTTCTGGTGGAAAAGAAAAATGCAGCGAAAAACATACAGGAATCTGTGCCTCCTGCAGCAACAAAGAATGTATCTATCGAAAGTAAAAAGATTGTTTTTTATAAAAAACAGATGAAAAATGTAGTTGAAAATTTGGCAATTATCTCAAAAAACATCCGAAAAAACGGGTGTTTTTTTGTTTACCTGGTCAGTTCTACTTTATTCGAACATAGTTTCGAATGGATGAATGGCTGATAAAAAATGTGGCACATATCAAAATTTTGAGTAAAATTCGCAAATTTTTTTTCGGAAAAGTATGTATAAAAAATTTGACTTTTGGATATAACCTAAGTATGATATGTGCCTGTATCAAATGACGGCTTTCGTCATGTTGACATATATGTATCATTCTTGAGGAAAGGAGCAAAATGAGAAAAAGAATATTGGGCGCGGCAGTGCTGTTTTGTTTTATCGTCAGTCTGACTGCAGCATCCAACATGAAAAAAGACGCAGCGGTCAGAGAAGTTCCGGTAATGGAGGGGCTTGCAGCAGGATCGATACGTTTTGCACATTCATTTACGCCAGAATCAGATGAAAAAACAGGAATCGAAAAAAAAGAAACTATGATAGTAACATCTGCATATGATGATGATCTGATGCAGGAAAAAATAAGAACCACAAAAGAGATACAGACAGAAGAAACTGCACAGGTAAGTCAGGTAGTGCAGGAAACGGCGATAGAGCAGGAAACGGCGATAGAGCAGGAAACGGCGATAGAGCAGGAAACACACGAAAACCGCTGGAACATTACTTTAACGCCGGAAGAAACGGAACTGCTTGCGAGGATCGTCTGGTTAGAATCACAGGGCGAACCGGTAGAGGGGCAGCAGGCGGTTGTGGAAGTTGTGTTTAACCGTATGAGAAGTGAAGTGTATCCGGATACACTTTATGAAGTTTTAAGCCAGAAAAATCCGGTACAGTTCTGTTCTTTTAAAAACAGGAACAGAGCGAATCCGACACAGAAGGAATATGAATCCATTAAACAGGTACTGGATGGAAAAACAAGATTATTAAGAGATGATACAATGTATTTTTCTACATTTCCTTTGACGGAACATGTGGAAGTCAAAATTGGTGGGCATTATTTTTGCTATTAGAACATCAAAAAGAGAACTGAGCAGTCTAAAAATTTCTGGGCTGTGAGGTTCTTTTTTTGATATTAGAAATTGACTTCCTATTCTGAAAAAATTATACTGATTCATAGTGCTTCAATATCTGCGGAGCAGGTACCATATCATGATAATATAATTTGAAAATAGAAATGGAGTTTCTATGGAAGAGACGAGAAAAGACGAAATTGAGCTTAGTCTTCGTAAAAAATATCATAAGACAATATTTTCACGTTTTGCAAGGGCAATCAATCATTATCAGTTAGTGGAGAATGGCGATCATGTCGCAGTCTTCATGGAACAGGGTAGAAATGAACTGATCCTTGCAAAATGTTTTCAGGAGATAAAACGTCACAGAAAGATTGATTTTGAAGTGGATTTTTTTGGACTTTGCAGGGAGGATGACGGAAAAATCGTATCAATTGCAGAGGAGACCGGTATTCCGGTGCGAAAGATCAGATCTTATGGAGAGATAAAAGAAGCTGGCTGTAACAAGGTGGCGGTGGCAGACTGTTATGAGGATGTGATAGAGACGATCCTTGCGGGGGTACTGTATAAAGGTGAGATCAGTACCCTGATGCCAAAAGAAAAAGGGTGTGGAGATCGTTTAGAGTTGATCCGCCCGTTTTATCTGGTGCATAAGCAGGATCTATCAGAATGGAACGAAGAATTTGGAATGATGCCGGAAATGACAGAGATCTTTTTGGATCAGCAGAAAGAAATAAAACATCTGCTGGAAGAATTTGGAAGTATCAATCCCGGAATTGCTGCAAATATTTTTAAAAGTGTGGAAAATGTAAATTTGAATACTGTGATCGCATATCGTACAGATACGGAGCTTCATAGTTTTTTAAAAGATTACAAATAGGACTTTAGACACAGTTTATTTTCGTTTTCTATTTAAAACAGGGAAGAAAACTGTTATAATAAATAGACAGGTTTCATAAAATCAGAGCAGTACGAGATGCAAAATGGAGCGGAAAAGGATTACTATGGAAAAACAGCGGGCAATTTTGGAAAGCGTTATAAAAGAAGAAATTGATTTTATTTCATATGTGGATCTGGCAGATGGAATGGTACATACGATTGTTACCAATGAGGAAGCGGATGTTATGCCGCCTTTAGATGGAAATTACCAGAAAGTCAATGATGTGGCAATTCCGGAGTATGTACATCCGGATGACAGAGAAATGTGTGAGAGGGAGTTCAGACTGGAACGACTGAAGGAAAATTTACAGAAAAAAGAGCGTTTAGTCATTAACTACCGTTTGCTGTGCGGTGAGGAATACCGTCGGAAATCAATGAGTATTTACTATTATGATAAGACCAGAACAACATTGGTTTTTGTGCGCAGGGATATTACAGACAGTTACGAGGAAGAACAGAAGCACCAGAGAGAAATTTATGATGCGATGATGGAGGCAAAGCGTGCAGACCGTTCTAAGAGTGAGTTCTTAGAGCGCATGAGTCACGAGATCCGTACACCGCTTAATTCGATCATTGGTCTTTCCTATCTGAGCAGGGCAAATCTTAGTGATGAGAAGAAAGTTCTTGAAAACTTTGACAAGATTGAGATGTCGGCGCAGTTTTTACGCTCCTGCATGGATGATATTTTAAACCTTTCGCTTTTAGAGAGCGGTCGTGTTGCATTCAATGAAGAAAGTACAGATCTTGAAGAATTTCTTACGCATATAGAGGAAAAATTTTCCAGTAAGGCAAAGGAGAAGAGAATTTCTTTTTCCATGCAGAGACGGGGTTCATTTGCGGATAAATATCTGTTTGACCGTGAAAAGTTAAATGAGGCATTGTCATCGATTTTAGAGAATGCCGTAAAATATACACCACCGGAAGGAAGAGTTATTTTTATCATAGAGCTTTTTAACCGGGAAGAACAGGAAACGATCTTCCGTTTTGAGATCAGGGACAATGGAATTGGAATGGAGCAGAGTTTTCTGCCACACATTTTTGATGCATTTGCGCAGGAAGATAACAGAAATACAACATTAGGCGGTGGAACCGGATTAGGACTTACTATTTCCAAGAATATTATTGATTTTATGGGTGGTAAGATCGATGTGTACAGTGAGAAAGGAAATGGCACTGCGTTTGTTGTAACAGTTCCTTTAAAGACTGCAAAGGAGGACAGGCGCAGAACAGAGCGGACAATATATCAGGAGTATGATTTTTCCGGAAAAAGAGCGTTGCTTGTCGAGGACAATGAGATCAACATTGAGATCACGAGAAATATTCTGATACATAAGAATTTTATGGTGGATATCGCTGAGAATGGAAAAGAAGGTGTGGAACTGTTTTTAAAGAATGAACCGGGATATTATGACGTGATACTGATGGATATCCGGATGCCGGTCATGGATGGACTTGCTGCCACACGCTGTATCCGTGAATCAGATCATCCGGACAGCAGAACAGTACCGATCGTTGCGATGACAGCGAATGTTTTTGAGGAGGATGTAAAGAAATCTTTTGATGCAGGAATGAATGCGCACTTAAGCAAACCGGTGGATATTAAGCAGATGTATGCTGTTTTAGACGAACTGGTAAACGGTGACGGATTACTTTAAATGAGATGTATAATCTGACAGGTTCTGACCACACTATGATTTAGGCGAGTCAATGTGAAAGACGATATGCCAGCGATAGACCGCATGTTTAAAGACCGGATCTATTGCCATGAATGAAAATATGGAGGTGGAACATGAGCCAGTTATCAGAAAAAGAATTATCCGTTTTGAATGATCTGCTGACCGAGGAGGATCTTTTGATCAAAAAATTCCAGATGCTTGCAGAACACACAAAGGATCAGGAAATCAGTGCCAAATTTACGGAGATTTCCCAGAAACATCAGGGACATTTTAATTCCCTGTATGCACAGTTGAGCTAAGGAATGAGAGAGGGAGGAAGATCATGACAGAGCAGATTTATACGGACAAAGAAATCTTAGCCGATGCACTTACGGCTGAGAAGGCAGCAACGAATAACTATAATGCATTTGCAAATGAATGTGTGCATGACAGTGTGAGAGATGCAATTCTTCACTGCTTAGAGCAGGAACACTGCATTCAGGAAGATGTATTTAATATGATGCATCAGAGAGGTCTTTATCCGACTCCGGATGCAGATGCAAACAAAGTTGAAAATGCAAAACAGAAGTTTTCACAGTGTGTGAAAACTGTGTAGGACAAAATCAAAGTATATTATTTTTTTAGAAGAAAAAGCGTAGATCCGGCGGAGATCTGCGCTTTTCCTTTTTGTGCCAGCCACTTTTTCTTGACAAAGTAATATGTATTAGGTTAGACTAACGAAGCAAAGTTAGTCTAATCTAATAGCAAAACACAGAAATAAGGATGGAACAGAGAGGAAAAAAATAGATAAGCGGATATGAAAACGGAAACAAAAGAAATACAGGAAAAACGAAAAAGGGAGATAGAAACAGTGTCTTCCATGATAGAAATCTATTGTCATGGCAGTCATGGGACGAAAAGGGGAACGCTGTGTGAGCAGTGTGAAAAATTAAAAGAATATACGACGGCACGCACCATGCATTGTCCGTTCATGGAAACAAAGACATTCTGCAGTGCATGTAAGGTGCATTGTTATTCGAAGGAAATGCAGGAGGAAATACGAAAAGTGATGCGTTACTCGGGACCTAGAATGTTATTTGTGCATCCTGTACTTGCAATCAGTCACGTGAAGGTGACCATGCAGAATAAGAGGAAACAGGCAGATTAGTGCTTACGCACAAACTTGAGATGCAAATGAAAACGTTGTTTTCATTGAAAGACAGCGCAAGAATGGAGATTAATATGTTTCATAAGAGACTAATGAAGGAATTTAAAGAGAATCAGAAGTATGTGGCAGGGATGGTCGCCACGCAGTGGGGCTCGCTGCTCTGTAATGTGGCGCTGATGTATGCCATTGGTGTTTTTCTGGAAAAACTGCTTCTATATAACAGAACTGTTGGAGAGGGAGATATCGCAAAGTTATTTATTGTTTTTGCGGCGGTTTATATCGGGCGTGCAGTATTTACAAGCATTGGAAGCCATTTATCCTTTGCCGCCTCAACGCAGGTGAAAAGAAAACTGCGCGAGCTTGTCTATGAAAAATTAATGAAACTTGGCAGTTCCTATCATGCTCATTTTGCCACATCCGAGATTGTCCAGATCAGTACTGAGGGCGTGGAGCAGTTGGAGATTTATTTTGGAAAGTATGTCCCGCAGTTCTTTTACAGCCTGCTCGCACCGCTGACATTGTTTTTGATCGTTGGAAGCATGAGCCTTAAAATAGCGGTTGTGCTGCTTTTATGCGTCCCGCTGATTCCGGTATCCATCGTTGCCGTGCAGAAATTCGCAAAAAAACTTCTGGCAAAGTACTGGGGCAGTTACACAGAGCTTGGAGATTCTTTTCTGGAAAATTTACAGGGACTGACTACCTTAAAAATTTATCAGGCAGATGAGCGCTATGCAAAAAAGATGGATGAGGAGGCAGAACAGTTCCGCAGAGTGACGATGCGGGTGCTGATCATGCAGCTTAACTCGATCAGTATCATGGATCTGGTTGCATATGGAGGAGCGGGGATCGGTATTATTTTAAGTGTATTAGAACTTCGGGCTTCCCATATCACGCTGGCGGAATGTATTTTTATCATACTGATCTCAGCGGAATTTTTCCTGCCGCTTCGCCTGTTAGGCTCTTTTTTCCATATCGCGATGAATGGAAATGCTGCCGCAGACAAGATCTTTAAATTACTGGATGAGCCGTTGCCGCAGTGTGGAAAGAATACAAAGATCGGGGGCGATGACATCGTATTTTCTGATGTATCGTTTGCTTATGAACCGGAAAAACCTGTTTTAAAAGGGATATCTTTTACGGCAGAAGAGGGGGCATTTACAGCTTTAGTCGGAGTGTCTGGATGCGGAAAAAGTACAGCGGCGTCTTTAATGATGGGAGAAGGGAAGGAGCAGGATGCATTTTCCGGCACGATCACGGTCGGCGGTGTCAATATCCATGAAATCGCACCGGATGCATTGTACAGAAAAATTACACGAGTGCGTCATGACAGTTATCTGTTTGCAGGAACCGTGCGTGAAAATCTCTGTATGGGGCGTGCAGATGCAGCCACAGAGGAGATGGAAGCAGCGTTAAAAGCGGTTGACCTCTATGATACGGTTTCGGAAAAAGGTGGTTTATCCATGGAGATCACAGAGAAGGCATCGAATCTGTCCGGTGGACAAAAACAGCGTCTTGCGCTTGCTAAGGCATTGCTGCATGACAGTGATATCTACATATTTGACGAGGCAACTTCAAATGTGGATGTGGAGAGTGAAAATAAGATCATGGAGGTTATCCGTGAGCTTGCACAGAAGAAAACAGTAATACTGATCTCACACCGTCTTGCGAATGTGACCGATGCAGACCAGATTCTTGTCATGAAAGATGGTGTGATCGAGGAATCGGGAGTCCATGCAAAACTGATGGAGAAGAATGACTATTACAGCAGCCTTTATAAGGCACAGCAGGAATTGGAAAAATATGCAAAGGAGGCAGTCTGATGCAGGGAAAAGAGAATAAAGGGGCACGCAGTGGTGTAAAAGTCATGGCAGGACTGATCGGTATGATAAGACCGATGCTACCGTTTATGTTTGTTGCGATTTTAATGGGATGTGCCGGAAATCTGATGGCGACATTCATCACGATCTTAGGTGGTTTTGGTGTCCGTCAGGTTTTAGGATTGTATCAGGGAATGACACTTTCACATATTTTTATTCTGATCGTGGTGTTTGCAGTATTAAGGGGCATCCTGCGCTATGCAGAGCAGGCAAGCAACCATTATATTGCATTCAAACTTTTAGCACAGATCCGTCATAAGGTATTTGCCGCATTGCGAAAACTCTGCCCGGCAAAATTAGATGGCAGTGAAAAAGGAAATCTGATTTCCATTATCACAAGTGATATTGAACTTCTCGAAGTGTTTTATGCACATACGATCTCTCCAATTGCGATCGCCATACTTACATCGGGCTTTATGGTATGGTTTATTGGGAGGTTACATCCGGCAGCGGGGGCTTTAGCAGCAGTATTTTACCTGATCGTCGGGGCGGTAATCCCTGTTATCAATGGAAAACATGGTGCAGAAAACGGACGCATTTACCGCGAAAGTTTTGGAAAATTAAACACCGTTGTTTTGGATAATCTGTATGGAATGGATGAAATTTTACAGTACGGACAGCAGGAAAAACGTCTGCATGAAATGAATGAACAGACAGAAAAGTTAGAGCAGAAAAATAAAAAGCTGAAAATGGCAGAGAATACACAGCGCATTGCAACAGATGGTGTGATCCTGATCGCAGGAGTCCTTATGGCAGCTTTATGCGGACATCTTACTGTACAGGGAGCTGTGAGCATAGATGAAGCAATGGTCGCTGTGATCGCGATGATCAGTTCCTTTGGCCCGACAGCCGCTTTATCTGCACTTTCTAATAATTTACAGCACACACTGGCAAGCGGAAACCGTGTACTTGATATTTTAGAGGAGCAGCCGCTTGTGGAAGATGTAATAGATGGAAATAACGAGTGTGGCGGCGATATTTCCTGCGAGCATGTATCTTTTGCCTATGAGTCAGCAGCAGAAGAACGTACACCTGGCAAAGTCTTAGAAAACTTTGATCATGTATTTACAGAACATAAGATCCATGGAATTTTAGGAAAGAGCGGATGTGGTAAATCAACGCTTTTAAAACTTCTGATGCGTTTTTATGAGACATCTGAAGGAGATATCCGGTACGGAAAAACAAATGTGGATGAAATTTCAACCACGGCATTGCGTGACAATATTTCCTATGTCACACAGGAGACATTTCTGTTTGCGGATACGATTGAAAATAATATCAAAGTTGCGAAAGAGGATGCGACCAGGGAAGAAGTGATTGCGGCTGCGAAAAAGGCGGCACTTCATGAGTTTATTATGTCACTGCCGGATGGATATGACACGAAATTAGCGGAGTCAGGAGAGTCTGTCTCTGGTGGGGAACGTCAGCGTATCGGGATTGCACGTGCATTTCTGCATGATGCAGATATGATATTTTTAGATGAGCCGACCAGTAACATTGACAGTCTGAATGAAGGAATCATTTTAAGAAGTCTTGATCAGGAAAAAGCAAATAAGACAATTCTTTTAGTATCTCATCGAAAATCAACAATGGCGATCGCAGATGATATAGTCGCAATGTAGGAGAAAGTATCATTTCATGAATTACTGTGGAATGATACTTCTTTTATTCATGATAATAAAATGTTCACGGATCATGTATTTTATTATTTTATGTAATATTGCATGATTATGCATAAAATGTTTGAAAAATTGCAGAAGAAACGCTACACTATAAAAAGTATGGAAATACAGAAATATGGAAAGTTCTGATTGAATGTTGACAGACAAAAGATCAGTAACGTTTGTTTGGAGGACACATATGAAAAGAAAACAGATAGGGATGCTTATTTTTCTTGCAGTGATTGTGGTATTACTGTTTGTAACGGCAAATACACCCGGAGTGGTCACTGATCCGGAAAATTATCAGTGCAGCGTATATGCGACAGTATTTGCATTACTGCCACCGGTCATTGCAATCGGTCTGGCACTCATTACAAAGGAGGTATATACATCACTTTTAGCAGGAATCATCACAGGAGGGCTGTTATATTCCAATTTTAATCTGGAACTGATGATAGGTACGATCTTTTTTCAGGAAGACGGAGGCATGGTGTATAAACTCGCGGATGCATGGAATGTCGGTATTCTTGTGTTTTTAGTCATGCTTGGAATACTTGTTTCGATGCTGAATAAAGCGGGCGGTTCCGCGGCATTTGGAAAATGGGCGTCAAAGCATATCAAAACCAGGATCGGCGCACAGATTTCTGTCATGGTCCTTGGTATACTGATTTTTGTGGATGATTATTTTAACTGTCTTACCGTGGGAAGCGTGATGCGTCCGGTCACAGACCGGCATAAAGTATCGCGTGCCAAATTATCCTATATCATTGATGCAACGGCAGCACCGGTGTGTATCATTGCACCGATCAGTTCCTGGGCGGCAGCGGTGACATCTTCTGTGCCTGAGGATGCGGGAATCAATGGATTTGCCGTATTTTTGCAGACAATCCCATATAACCTGTATGCAATCCTGACGTTGGTTATGGTATTGCTCGTGACAGTACTCCGGGTTGATTTTGGACCGATGAAAAAACACGAGATGAATGCGATCGCAGGTGATCTGTTTACAACACCGGGAAGACCATATGAGGGGAATGAGGAAGAGGCGGTCAATGATAAGGCACATGTGCTGGATCTGATACTCCCGGTCGCAGTACTGATCGCAAGCTGTATTGTTGCGATGGTTTATACCGGAGGATTTTTTGACGGAGCTTCTTTTGTTGATGCATTCGCGGCTTCGGATGCTTCTGTGGGACTGGTACTTGGCGGTGCTGTTACGCTTGTATTTACATTTATCTATTATATGATGCGCGATGTATTATCCTTTGAGGAATTTGCAAAATGTATCCCGGAGGGATTCCAGTCAATGATCGCACCGATCCTGATCCTTACGATGGCGTGGACATTGTCGGGTATGACAAACCTGCTTGGTGCGAAATATTTTGTTGCAGATCTTGTGGCAAATTCCGCATCCGCAATGCAGGGATTCCTTCCAATGATCATTTTCCTGGTTGCCGCATTTTTAGCGTTTGCAACCGGAACATCCTGGGGAACATTCAGTATCCTGATCCCAATCGTGATCGGGGTATTCCCGGAAGGACAGATGATGGTCATTTCCATCGCATCCTGTCTGGCAGGTGCGGTCTGTGGAGATCACTGTTCTCCGATTTCCGATACCACGATCATGGCATCTGCCGGAGGACACTGTGAGCATGTCAATCATGTGGTAACACAGCTTCCATATGTGTTGGTTGTTGGCAGTGTATGTATGGTCGGATATCTTCTGATCGGTATTTTAAAAGCAGCTGGACTGGATGCGGTTGTCTGGCTGACACTTCCGGTCTGCATTGTGATTCTTTGTGCGGTTCTTTGTGTGATAAGAGCAAAAACCGGTGGCAAAGAGGAAATTTAAGAATAAGAAAGAAAAGCCTGCTTAAGGTGGCAAAGCTGACAATCAAATAGTAAAGTAAGCAATCAGACGGCAAAGAAAACAGTAAAAAAAATAATAATACTAAAATAAAGAGAGGATGTCAGAGAAATGGTAAAACATGTTATTTTATGGAAACTGAAAGAGGAATTTTCGGACGAGGAGAAAAAACAGATCAAAGCAGGAATCAAGGAGGGGTTAGAAGGACTTGCCGGTCAGATTCCGGGGATGACAGAGATCAAAGTGCGCATTGACTGTCTGCCGAGTTCCACTGTGGATGTGATGTTAGATACCACATTTGAGAGCGCAGAAGCACTGAAAGCATACAGCGTGCATCCGAAACATGTGGCAGTGGCAGATAGTAAAGTAAGACCATATACAGCAGTGAGATCCTGCATGGATTATGAGATTTAAGAGGGAGTTACACAAAAACAGATAGTTTTAAAGCCCTCCGGGCAGGATCGCACTGCGGTGGAGTGTGCCCGTTTGGAATCAATGATGGTGTGGAGGTTTATCTCGATGAAAGCCTGAAAAAATTTACGACAGTATATCCGGCAGCGGGAAATGACCATAGTGCCGTAAAATTAACAATCCCGGAGCTTGAGCAGGCTGCCGGTGCAAAAGGCTGGGTTGATGTCTGTAAGGAAGAAAATGTTTAGACAGACCAAAGCATGAAAGGAACGATATTTTGGGATGAAAATTGGAGTGATTGCAGATGTCCACAGTAACCAGATTGCATTTCGGGCATGTGTGGACTACATGATAAAGGCGGGGTGTGAGGAATTTCTGCTTCTGGGAGATTTTGTTTCGGATACTGCCGGTGCAAAAAAGACGATGGAGATTCTCTATGAACTGATGGAGCAGTTTCCCTGTCATGTTCTGCGGGGAAACCGGGAAGAATATATGACAGAACAGCGTAAAGTCAGGGAACAGGAAGAAAAAGAAAAATACTGGATCGCAAATTCTGCCAGTGGTAATCTTTTATATACTTATGAACAGCTTACCCCAAAAGATCTGGACTTTTTTGAAAATCTTCCTATTACGTTCCGTTATGAAAAGGAAGGGTATCCTGCGATCATCTGCTGTCATGGTTCCCCTGTCAATACAAGGGAATTACTTCAGCTTGACAGTGAGCGGACAAAAGAAGTTTTAGATGAAATCAATACAGATTATCTGCTTGCAGCACATACGCATTATCCGGGAATGATGAGATATCATGGGAAAACCTATATGAATACCGGTTCCTGTGGAATTGCGATCGGTGATCCGGGATATGCACATGCTGTGATCTTAGAGTCATGGGAAAATGAATGGAAACCGGAATTTTTGCGTATTCCATATGATATCAACCAGGTGATACAGGATATTTTTGAATCAGGACTTTATGATATGGCACCGTGGTTTTTGAATAATAATCTCCATATTTTCCTGACAGGAACGGATCTGACACCGGAACTGGTAAATCTGGCTACAAAATTGCAGAAAGAAAATGAGGCAGAAGAAAAGGTCTGGCCGCATATCGAAGAAAAATATTTTGCGAAGGCGGCAGATGCCTTGAAAATTCCGGATTATACATTTTTGCGATATATCCGCCCGGCTGTAATAGAAGATACGGAAAAGCTGTTAGAATTATATCATTCGATGATCGGCGGAGCGGCAGGCTGGAATGAATATTATCCGGGAATTGATACGATAGAATCAGATCTTTCGAGGAATGCACTTTTTGTGATGGAAAATGAAAAGGGGAAACTGATAGCTTCCATTTCCATAGATGCAGACGAAGCCGTAGACAGTTTAAAATGCTGGGATGAGGCGCTGCTTCCGGGAGCGGAACTGGCGAGACTCTGTATCAGAAAAGAATACCAGAATAAAAAAATGGCGAGAATGATGATGGCATATGCCATGAATGTCCTGCGGAAACAGGGAAAGAAATCTGTTCACATACTGGTACGAAAAGGGCATGAGGTGGCAATGCGTTCTTATGCGCATCTTGGATATGAGAAAGTGGGAGAGTGCAGTCTCTATGATATGCAGTTTATCTGCATGGAGAGGGCATTGTAGAAAAAAGGGCAGGCGAAATTGCCTGCCCATATAAAAATTTTAGTCTGCACCTAATTCTCTGTCTTTTGCCATAAAGAACAATGCAATGGTATCAGGTCCTACATGGCTTCCGGTACAGAAATCATAAGAAGTATTGATAAAATCGCGGACGGCAACTTTTTCCTGAATTTTATTCATGACATAGAGGGAGTCTTCGTAAGCGTCGGCATGTGCGATACCGATGATCTGTTTTTCCGGTTCTGTGATATTGTCACAGACGAGAGAGACGAGCTCGTTTAATGCAGCCTTTCTTCCACGGCATTTTTTATACTGGACAATAAAACCGTCCTTGTTTCCACGTAGGATCGGTTTGATATTTAAAAGATTACCGACAAGGGCGGTTGCTCCGCTTAAACGTCCGGTTTTTGAAAGATATTTTAAGTCTCCGACGGTAAATACACCGTTCATCTTTGCAGGGTACGTTTCTAAGATATCTGCTACTTCATCAATCTCCATACCTTTATCACGCATTTCACTTGCGTAGATCGCTAAAATTCCCTGTGCTAAAGAAGCATTGAGTGAATCGATCAGACGGATTTTTCTGCCGTTTACCGGATCACGCATCAGATCCTCCGCGGCAAGTCTTGCGGAGTTGAAATTTCCGCTGATATTTTTGCTAAGCGAGAAATACAGCACATCTTCGTTATTTTCCATGGCACTGCGGAATGCATCTTCAAATATGGCAGTGCTGATCAGACCGGTCTTTACATCTGCACCTTGGCGTACGGCATCGTAATATTCATGACCTTTCTGACGTTCCTCTTCCGGGGATAATTCCGGATCAAAACAGGTGACTTCTTTTCCATTTACAAAGTTGATAAAAGAAAGAACTTTGATCTTATATTTTTTTACAAGTTCTGCGGGAATATTTGCCGCAGAGTCAACGATAATCTGAAACATGATGATCTCCAATCCTATTAAATAGTTATAGTGTACAGTGTAAGCGGTTTTGAAAACTATGTCAAGTGGTTTTGGGACGTTTTCCTCTTTATTTTATAAAAGAGAATAATAGTATCATTGACGCTGACCATGTGGTATACTGCATTTAAGTAAATCGGTGTTTTGGAGGAAAATTCTTTTATGAAAGTGAAGTGCGTTTGGGAACATAATGGCGATGACAGTATTCTGTATGCGTCCAATTTCATTGGTGCATTTACAAGAGGTAAATCTAAGGAGATTTATTTGGAATGACAGGATTCATGCAAAAGCTATGTATCGGATGGCAGTAAAGACATTTGGAAATGATGTTGTTCCAAACGTATTTTCATTTGATTTATAATTTCAAGTTGTGGGAGGTGGCAATATGTGGTTCTGGTGGTTTATTTTGATATGCGATTGTATTATTCCAGTGATTATGATAATTGCAGGCAGAATGATGTGGAAACATTGCCCAAAACAAATCAATGGAGTAGTGGGATACAGAACTAAGATGTCAATGATAAATATGGATACCTGGAAATTTGCGCATGACCATGCAGGAAAACTTTGGTGGAAAGTTGGAGTCGGGCTGCTTGGTCCTACATTGCTTATACATATTCCTTTTTATGGAGCAAGTGACGATACAATGGGAATTTTGAGTATTATTATCATTGTAATACAACTGGTGTTTTTGATTGGGTCTATTTTCCCAACGGAAAAGGCATTAAAAAACAATTTCAACGAGGATGGAACAAAGCGATAGATTCCAATTGACAGAGTTCTTTGAACGAAGAAGGTGATACATATGGTATATGAGTTATATAACCTGGCAAAAGTGAGCAATCTTTTTGAGGGATGGCAGGAAACTTTTGGAAGGTAAACCAGAAGGATTTGCTATCATGGTACCGCAGAGCGAGATATGGTCAATGCTGATCGAAGAATGTTTCCCTGATGCAAGACGTGTTACAAGATATTGTTTCAGCTTTTGAGAACAAGGATAACTTTTTGAAGCTGGGAAGAGGAATGGTAATACAAAAAGACGGAAAAATCGTTGCAGGTGCATCCTCTTATGCCAGATATCATATTTCTTCACTCATTGTGTGTACCTCCATGTAATAAATTAACACAACAGTTGTATGCTTAATACTTTTAAAGTATACTATGGCATGAAACTGAAAACAATCATCAAAATAACAACGAGTGTTGGGATAATAAAAATATGAATACACCGAATAATAAAAGAAGAAAACAGTCACAGGAAAAAATCAGGAAAGTATTTGTAGAAATGCTTCAAACAAGGGAACTTCCATTTGATGAATTAAAATAGATGGCAATTGATGGAGTAACAAGTTGTATGAAAATTCGAGAAGTTAACAAAAATAAAAAGCAGTTTATATCATTATTGTTATTAGCTGATGAACAGGAGAGCATGGTTGATCGCTATCTTGAAAAAGGAACTATGTATGTATTTGAAGACAATGATGTAAAAGCTGAATGTGTTGTCACCGATGAAGGTAACGGAATACTTGAAATCAAGAATATCGCAGTCGATCCGGAAAATCAGGGAAAGGGCTATGGCAAAGCACTAATTGATTTTCTTGCCAGTAAATATGCAGATGAATATTCTGTTTTGCAAGTTGGAACAGGTGACAGTCCATTGACGATACCATTTTATGAAAAATGTGGATTTGCCCGTTCTCACAAGATTCCCAATTTCTTTACTGACAATTATGACCACCCAATTTATGAGAGCGGTGTACAGTTAATAGATATGGTATATTTGCAAAGATATATATAACTTCCAATTGTAGAATTAGGGGAGAGTACATATGCATTTTGTAGAAGCAAAGGGAATTCTTTCAAGTAATAATGGAATGAATATATACAGAGGCTGTACGCATGGCTGCATTTATTGCGACAGCAGGAGTAACTGCTATGGATTTACACATGAATTTGAGGATATAGAGGTAAAAGCAAATGCTCCACAGCTTCTTGAAAAGGCATTAAAATCCAAACGCAAAAAATGTATGATAGGAACCGGTGCTATGTGCGATCCTTATCTTCAAGCAGAAGAAAAATTAAAACTGACCAGAAGATGTTTGGAGCTGATTGACAAATATGAATATGGTGTTGCAATTCAGACAAAATCTACCAGAATATTGCGGGATATGGATATTTTAAAATCAATCAACGCGAAAGCAAAAGCTGTTGTACAGATGACAATGACTACTTATGACGAAACACTCTGCAAGATTTTAGAGCCGAATGTTTCTACAACCCATGAGAGATTTGAAGCACTTATGCAATTTAAAAAGGCAGGGATTCCAACTGTCGTGTGGCTGACACCTATATTACCTTTTATAAATGATACAAAGGAAAACATCAATGGTATTCTTGATTACTGTATGGAAGCTGGCGTAAAAGGAATCATATGCTTCAACATGGGAGTTACATTAAGGGATGGAGACAGGGAATATTTTTATCAGGCATTGGACAGATATTTTCCAGGACTTAAGAAAAAATACATTTATACATATGGAAATGCATATGACCTGGCAAGCCCTGATAACGAGAAACTTATGGATATGTTCAGAAAAAGATGTGCCGAAAATGGAATTATCTATGATCCAAATGAGTGCTTTTGGTATCTTCATGAGTTACCGGATAAATATGTTCAGATGTCTTTGAATTTGACATAATAACAGCCAGAGGTGGGAGTCATCTCCCAGCTGATATATATAGTTAATAAAGAGAGGTGCATATGCTATGCCAGGTATACTCGTGGTTGAAGATGATGAAAATTTAAATCGTGGAATTACATTCTCACTGAAAAAATCCGGATATGAGGTTTTTTCAGCAGAATCAGTGAAAAAAGCGAAAAGAATTGCAAGTGATAATAATGTGGATGTTACCATTTGTGATGTGAATCTTCCGGATGGGAATGGACTGGAATTTGTAAGGTGGATGAGATGCAATTATAATACATACATTATTTGTCTTACAGCACTAGATCAGGAGATGGATCAGGTCATGGGATATGAAGCAGGGGCAGATGATTATATTACAAAGCCGTTTAGTCTTTCGGTACTTCTTTTGAAAATAGAAGCACATTTCCGCCGCAGACAGGAGAAAACGGAAGCCGGAAAGATGATTTCGGGAGATATCGTATTTATCGCAGGAGAAATGAAAGTCCTGATAAAGAGTCGTGAAATCAGTCTGACAAAAACGGAGTTGAAAATGCTGACTTTTTTTCTTCAGAATCCGAAACAGATTCTTTCAAAAACACAAATATTGGAAAATGTGTTTGATCTGGAAGGGGATTTTGTGGATGAAAATACAATCGCTGTCAATATCAGAAGACTCCGTGAGAAAATCGAAGACAATCCGGCTGCACCGGTCTATATAAAGAATATCAGAGGTCTTGGGTATATATGGAATCAGGAGGTAAGGCAGTGACAAAGAGATATCGCAAGAAGATTACAGTAGTGCTCTCCTTGGTATTACCTGGCATATTATTGTTTGCAATATTAAATTGCTTTACCACGTATGTGTTTTATGAAGATTATAAATATAAAATGAATCTTATGACAGAAATTGCAGCAAAGGAAAAATTTTCCGGGCTGGATGCTGTTTCGGAATTGCTTAAGGATAAGGATATTGAAACCAACGAACAGGGAAGGCGATTATTGGAGCAATATGGATACTGGGGAAATAAAGGGAATGTGTTTTATTCGCAATTCCGGCATCAGGTTATGGTGACCGGTGCTGTAAGCACTGTGATATGCGTGCTTCTTTTGATTATTTTATTTTATTGGAAGAAGACAGAAGATGCGTGTCATCAGAAAATTTTAGACCAGTTAGAAGAAATTCTGATCAGATTCCGTGAAAATAAATTTGATGATTTACTGAAAACGGAAAATCACGTTGAACTGGAAAAATTGAATGACCAGCTTGAAGCAATCGGACATCATATTCAGTTGCTAAAGGAAGAAGCACGGGAAGAAAAAGAGAGCACGAAAGAAATGGTTTCTGATATCTCTCACCAGTTAAAGACACCGGTTGCAGCTTTGGATACATGTTTTAGTGTGTTGATGCAGAATGACTTAAGTGCCACAGAACAGGAGGAGTTTCGTATTCGTTGTCGGAGTGCTCTGGATGGACTGGAGACATTATTGCAGTCGCTTCTTGAAATATCCAAGATGGAAACCGGACTGATTCAGATTAATAAGAAAAAACTTCCGCTTATGGATACTGTCATATCTGCTGTGAACCGTACTTATCCAAAAGCGGATGGGAAAGAAATTGAATTCGTTTTTGACTATGCAAAAGAGCTGGAAACATGCATGGTTGTGCAGGATAAAAGGTGGCTTGGTGAAGCTTTTATCAACGTTCTGGATAATGCGGTCAAGTACAGTCCGGGTGGTTCAAAAATATTTATCCGGTTACAAAAAAGAAACGATCTTGTAAGAATGGAAATTGAGGATCAGGGAATCGGTATTCCGCAGAATGAGTATCACAAAATTTTTCAACGATTTTACAGAGGAGGTTCCAGGGAGGTCAGGGAAGAGAGTGGCACGGGAATCGGACTTTTTCTATCGAGAGAAATTATCGAAAAACACGGAGGTATGATCACGGTAATCTCCGGCAAAAAGAAAAAAGGAAGCACGTTTGTGATTCAATTACCATATGTTGGTTAAATTTTAATTGGGCAGAAATCTTACAATTCTGTAAGACTTCTGCTCGTTTTTTGAAAGTGAAATGAAAGATTGCCCTGATACAATTTGGATGTAGGATGAAAAGGAGGCAACACATGAGTGTGATATTAGAAACCAGGCAGCTTTGTAAGTTTTATGGTGCAGGTGAGAATCAGGTCAAAGCGGTAAATCAGGTGGACATTCAGATTGAGCAGGGAGAATTTGTCACAATTGTTGGAAAGTCAGGTTCCGGTAAAAGTACATTACTTCATATGCTTGGAGGGCTTGATACCCCGACAAAAGGCAGAGTTACTTTAGCGGGGAAAGATTTATACAGGATGAAGGAAGATGCCCTTGCTGTTTTCCGCAGAAGAAAAATCGGATTTGTTTTTCAGGCATTTAATCTGGTTTCATCTGTTAATGTCTGGGAAAATATTGTACTGCCACTGGGGCTGGATGGAAGAAAAGTGGATGAAGCGTATGTAAATGATATTATTGCAACTCTGGGGATTGAAAAGAGGATTTACAATCTGCCAAATCAGTTATCCGGAGGACAGCAGCAGAGAGTAGCAATTGCAAGAGCACTGGTGAATCGTCCGGAAATTATATTTGCGGATGAGCCGACAGGAAATCTTGATTCTAAGACCAGTGACGAGGTAATCGCTCTGCTTAAGATGACAGCAAAAAAATATGGACAGACAATTGTAATGATTACCCATGATGACGAAATTGCACAAGTCGCTGACCGTATTCTGGTGATTGAGGACGGACAGGTGGTGGATTTCAGATGAAGACAATAAGCAGGATTGCATATAGCAATGACAAAAAGAACAAGACAAGAAGTATACTGATTATGATGTCCATATGTCTGACTACGATGCTGCTTGTGATTATCAGTACTGTGGGAAATGGAATGATCCGTTTGCAGAAAAGTCAGGCGGCAAGCTCATATGGAAGCAATTATGGTCTGTTTGTCGCAGCAGATGCCTCGCAGTTAAAGGAAGTAAGCCGCCGTGCAGAAATAGATGCAATAGGAATTATGTGTACAGAAGGCATAATTAAAGGCAATGAAAAAGGCGGGTTTGTCTGCATGGATGAGACTGCAAGAAAAATGCTTTCCTATAATAAGGAATATGAGTTAAAGGAAGGAAAGTATCCGGGGGGAACGCAGGAAATTGCCGCAGGAAGAGTATTTTTTCGTGCAATGGGATATGATGATGTAAAGGTCGGAGATACGGTTACACTGGATTACCGCGCAGGGATGCGGTCAGAATATAAGCCGGAAGAATTTGTTGTCAGTGGAATCCTATATGACCGGGATGAGTATACCATCGAGGCATCTTATGTTGCTTTCGGGTCACAGGAGTTTTATGATGAGCACGTCGCAGAGAATGACAGACAGTATAATATTTATTTTACTTTAAATGATTCTGCAAATGTATCTATGAATAATATTGAACCGGTTATAAAGCAGATTGCAGCATCTTGTGGGATCGAAGAAAAAAACGTTATAGTCAATGATCTCTATTTGCAATGGGTCTTGCAGCCGAATTATGAAACGATTGCAGTATGCGGGGTTTTGATTCTTGCAATTGTACTTTTCTCTGTTGTGGTCATTTATAATATTTTTCAGGTCGGTATTGCCAACAAGATACAGGAGTATGGAAAAATCAAGGCTCTGGGAGCAACAAAAAAGCAGATGAAACAACTGATCTTCAGAGAGGGCATTTTTTTGACAATTTTTTCAATACCGGTTGGATTGCTTCTGGGCTTTCTGATTGCAAAATGCGGTTTTAACTGGCTGGTAGAACAGGGGAATCTTGTATCAACCGGAACTGACTCTATGGGAGTCCAAAATCAGCAGGTGTCACTGTTTTCCCTGCCTGTTATGCTTCTATGTATTTTCGTATCATTTCTTACCGTTGCTTTGGCACTGCGTAAACCAATGAAAATTGTTTCACGGATTTCACCTATCGAAGCAACACGGTATTTAGAAAATGCAGAAACACACAAAAAAGGAAAACGAAATGGCAGAAAAAATGTCACCGTGTTTTCTATGGCAATGGCAAATGTAATGGGTAACCCAAAAAGAACCATTGGTACCATCCTCACAATGGGGCTTTCCTGCACATTGTTTGTGATTATCTCTAATTATGTGGGAAATATTGACACGGAGCATGAAGCACGTCTTTCCGTTAATCATGGACAATTCGAACTGCAGCTTGACTATTCTGCTGAGTATGATGAAAGATATCCGGAGAATAATCTGGATACGATTCTGACGGACAATCCATTGAATGATTCGCTGATTGAAGAAATCAAAAGCATTCCGGGAGTGACAGATGTCATGACGAGAGAGATTGTCTCTGTAAATCTGAACGGAACGAGATTTCCGGGTGCTATTGTGAGTAAAAAGGATTTTGATTTTATGCGCCAGGACGGGGATATTGGCTCTATGGACTATGATCAGGCGGTAAAGAATGGTGAAATTTTCTTTGGTTGGTCGATGTGGATGGAACAAGATGGATATGCTCCGGGAGAATCCATTGCATTTGACTTTGAGAATGGAAGTGGAACCTATACCTATCAGGGAAAGATTGCAGGCTCCTTTGTAAGTGCGGACACTTATCTTGTCATTCCGGAAGGTGTATACCGTTCCATGAATCCGAGGGGAACAGCCTGTGGATATCTGTGGGTGGACTGTGATAAAAAAGATATGGCATCTGTGGAACAGAGTCTGAATACTTTGATTTCTAATACTTCGCATATAAAAATGGATACCTATCATGCACAGTTACAATATGCAGAATTAGCAGCCCGCATGATGAAGCTCGGCTGTTATCTGTTTATAGCGGTTGTAGGACTCATCGGTTTTATGAATATGGCAAACACCATGATCATGAATATTACGACAAAAAAGCAGGAATATGGTGTATTACAGGCTGTGGGTATGACAAATAAACAATTAAATTTATGTCTGCAGTTACAGGGACTGATTTTTACGGTTGGCACCATATGTGTAGCACTTGTCGTTGGTCTGCCACTTGGCTACGTGCTCTTTGCCTATGCAAAGCATAATGGGATATTTGGAATGAATGTCTATCATGTTCCAATTACACCAATTCTTGCTATGATTTTGCTGGTCAGCCTTTTGCAGATTGTGCTTTCCTGCGTTTTAAGCAGTAATCTGAAAAAGGAAACGCTGGTAGAAAGAATAAGGTATCAGGGATAGCAAGTATTGCTGGGATATCCTCAGTATCATAACAGGAATTAAAAGCACTTGGTTTCAAAAAGTTTTGTACTTTTGACAAAATGCAACCGATTTTTCATCAATTATAATAAATTTGATTAAGCAGCCTGTGTGTAATGAAGCATACAGGCTGCTTGCATTTTATAACTCTAATGAATCTTCTGTATCTACCCACATCTGTAAATTGCCCTCAAGATATAATCTCGCATATTCAAGTGGTTCATCGACTGCAAGTGAAGTCAATGCACAGTCTGATCCGGGTGTGGTTTTTAAATCCTTTTCGGCTTCCCAGCAGTCAATGCGAAGCATATAGCCAACATTTGTATAAATGTCAATGCTGTTTCGTTGTGGATTGTATTCTGCAAATATTGTTCTCATCGTATCCCATCTCCTTATCATTTAATCAATCATTAGTAGCAAAAATTAAGAAGCATTTCAATCAGTCCACCATGTCACTTTTATTTTATGTTATACTGTTTTATATAATTTTTTTGCCATTGTATTTGCCCTTATCAGAGTTCATAAACACTGATGGAACGATATAACACAAGGGAAAAAATAAGGGAAAGCTCACCTGCAACAAATCCAGTGTTTTCAAGGGTTTGCGGAGAATTTAATAACAAAATATAACAGTTAAATCTCTTAAAACAGGTGAAATCTCAATCGGAGGTTGAAGGTACACGATGATAATAAAAATTGTTACAATTTCACTGATGGCAGTGTTCTACATCTGCTATTTTGCAAAGCTGATTAGTCAGAAAAAGCAAGGCATAAAGACAGACCAATTAGGGAAAGGAAAAGAGGGTTTTGTCAAATTTATAGAAGTAGCTCTTAAAATAATCACATATTTGCTTCCTGTAATACAGATTATCAGTATTGTGTTTTATTCGGGAACAGCATATATTGTGTTGCAATTTACAGGAGTTGTAATAACAATGTTCGGTGTACTTGCTTTTATTGTTTCTGTTACACAGATGAAGGAAAATTGGAGAGCAGGTGTGCAAAAAGAAGAAAAGACCAATTTGGTAACAACAGGCATCTATTCTATTAGCAGAAATCCTGCATTTTTGGGTTTTGATTTAATGTATATAGGAATATTGTTTTCGTTCTTTAATTGGTTTCTTTGCTTTGCCACAGGTTTTGCAGTGGTATTTTTTCATTTACAGGTAGTCAATGTAGAGGAAGATTTTTTGATAGAAGCATTCGGAAATGAGTACCTGCAATACAAATCAAAAGTATGCCGATATTTAGGAAGAAAAAGATAACTTCCTGTGGAGATTGTAAAGTTACTTGATAAATAAAAATTCATCTTACAAATTGGTTATAAAAGATAAGTAGGAAGCCATGTAATATGCCAATGTTAACCTAATGACATTGTGCAATATGCTGGCTTCTTTTTTTAGATAGTACTGTAGATTGGTTTTTGTGGGTGCTTATTACCGAAAAATGAATATTTTTTTAAAAGTGGGAATAGAATAATGACAGAAGACACAGATTGTGTTAATATGTGTCTGAAAATCATATTACCGAAAAATGAAAAAAATTCTAAAAGCGGGAATAGGAGATGGCACCATGCAGCTTATAGTGAGAAAAAAGTATTTAGATGAACTGATTGAATTGTATGGAACACCAGATATAAAAGTTATCACGGGTATCAGACGAAGCGGCAAATCAGTATTGTTGCAAGAGTTCGTTACATACTTGCAGTCATTAGAGAAACCCATAAATATTGTAATGATAAATCTTCAGGAATTAGAGTTTGATTATTTGTTAGAATATCACGCATTGCATAAGTACATCTTGGATCAGCACAAAGAGGGCATGGCTAATGTTTTATTGATTGATGAGGTTCAGTTGTGTCCTCAGTTTGAGCTTGCAATCAATAGTATTTACGCAAAAGGAATCTATGATATTTACATTACCGGTTCAAATGCATTTTTGCTGAGTTCAGATTTAGCAACACTTTTTACTGGAAGAACGATGGAAATAAAGGTATATCCATTTTCTTTCGTGGAATATCTAACTTATTATAAAATTACAGATGGATATGATGATGCATTTGATCAGTATGTCCGAACTGGTGGCATGCCGGGGGCTTATGTATATAAGACTGAGGATAGACAGTATGACTATGTTAGAGATGTGTATTCAACTATTCTTATCAGAGACTTGGTGGAAAAGTATAAGATAAGAAATAAATCAGAGTTTACCAATATATCAGAATTTATGATGGATAATATCGGTAACTTACTTTCTCCAAATAATATCAGCAAAACCTTAAAGATTGATCAAAGTGAGATAAGCAGAAAGACGGTATCGAAGTATATTGGTTACTTGGAAAATGCTTTTCTGTTCTATGAAGCAAAACGGTATGATTTAAAGGGAAAAAAATACTTAGCGAACAATAGTAAGTATTATCTTTGCGATTCATCATTCCGTTATGCAGTCAATGGTACACGAAACATGGATTTTGGAAGAGTTTATGAGAATATTGTTTATCTGGAGTTACGCAGAAGAGGATATGAGGTATATGTTGGAAAACTCTATAAAAAAGAAGTGGATTTTGTGGCTAAGAAACGTGAGGCTCAAATATATATTCAGGTAAGCGATAATATTTCAGATGAAAAAACATTTGAAAGAGAATATTCGCCTTTGCTTGCAATAAGAGATGCATATCCTAAGATGATAATTGCAAGAACACATCACGAAACTTATGATTACAAAGGAGTGCGAGTGGTTGATATCTGTAGATGGTTACGAGAATAGTATTGTGAAGAAAATGTTGTTCCAACAGATGAGGAATTTTCACGGCCTGCGGAAGCTCATTATAGAAAAATCGACTTGAGTGATGGTATAATTGATAACTTTAAATTTGGCGGGATGAGGCAAAGAAATTAAAATCGTTGTTGGAATGGAGTATATTACTATGGAAATAAAAAAAGCGGAAATCAAAATGAATAGCAAAAAGGGAGAAAAATAATAAGAACGGTGGAAAATTGTAAGAAATCTGTAAGAAATATCCCACTTTTTTTGTAAGAAGCCCCGGATAAGATAGACATAGGCTTTAAGGAGGAGTAAATACAGCATGAGTGAATGTATATTAGTCGTGGATGACGATCGTGAGATCGTAAGGGCAATCGCAATACTTTTGGAAAAGGAGGGATATCAGGTATTAAAAGCGTATGATGGCATGCAGGCATTAGAGCTCATAGCGGAGCAGAAGGTACATCTGGTGATCATGGATGTCATGATGCCAAAACTCGACGGATTATCTGCGGTATTGAAAATACGCGAGCGAAAAAACATTCCGATCATTGTGCTCAGTGCAAAGAGTGAGGACACAGACAAAGTCTTAGGACTGTCCATGGGAGCGGATGATTATGTGGCAAAACCTTACAATCCACAGGAGTTAGCAGCGCGTGTGAAAAGTCATCTCCGCAGGTATACAAGTCTTGGGGATATTCATAAAGCAGATGATGATGGATGTATCACGAATGGCAGACTGGAGTTTCATACGAATGAGCGAGTGCTTTATGTGGACAAAGAGCCAGTCAGACTGACTGCGACGGAGACAAAGATCATGGAGCTTTTGATGAAACATCCGGGACGCGTTTTCCCGGCGGAGGAAATTTACGAGCGTGTCTGGAATGAGCAGGGGTATGCATGCGAAAATACGGTCATGGTCCATATCAGGCGCATCCGTGAAAAAATTGAACTCAATCCAAAAGAGCCGGAATACTTAAAGGTGGTGTGGGGAATTGGCTATAAAATCGAAAAAATGGAAAAATAGGATTGTATTTTTAGTGTTCTTTATCGGAATCAGTATGCTGATGGCAGGAATCGGCAGATTTGCATATGAGAGCTATTATATCGGTGTGGATGAGGTCTGTGCGGAACTGAAAGAAAAGGACTATCAGGAGTCTAAAGAATTTAGAAACACCGTGCTGAACAGATTTTATACGTTTCTTGATGTGGCGACAGGAAACTATCATGGGGACAGCGGATATAGCGGCAGTGCTGTGACTGAGGAAAATATTGACGATTATCTGTCATCGGGAGGAAATTTTTTTGATAGGCTGTTTGGAACAAATAACAGAATTTCGGAGTATGTAGTGGACACGGCTGCGACGTCGGACATTTATGAAAACCCGGATGCAGCAGAGACTGCGGGCACAGATGAGAACTCTTCCACGACGTATGAGGAGGTGTCAGACACGGAACATATTTATATGGCGTCTGACGACAGTACCGGTTATCAGGAAAAAGGCGAAGAAGAATATTTTGCGGACGTTAATAAGGATCATAATTTTTTCTATGAGATCTGCTATGACGGAAAAATAATGTATTCAAATATGCCTGATGATGTAACAGATGCTACATCATCAGATGGCGCATCCTCTGATGGGAAAAACAACACGGCTGCTTTGTTAAAAAATCTTCCGGAGGGGTATAATTATGCATTTCATTTTGATGGGAAAAAAGTGACGATCGAAAAAGACGGAGTGGAGCAGGATGTCTATGGAGATGGCATTTACCGCGAGGGAGAGGACTGGTATGTACCGGGTTTTCAAAACCTGATGGGAAAAAAATCCTGGGAGAAAGCGGATATCCGGATCATCATAGCAAAAGATCCGGTGCAGTATATGGGAGAAGATGATGCCGGAAATTCCTGGATCTGTAATTCTTTTTACGATCTTAACATACGGTGGACGCAGCAGCATAAACGCTATATACAGGCAATTTATTTTATCATTGCAGGCATTCTTTGTCTGTGTGCCAGCAGATTTTTCAAAGATGCAAAGAAACAGGAAGATAGCGTGATCGCCGCCCTGAGTGCGAAAATCTGGTTTGAATGGAAAATCTTAGCTACGATTCTGGTGCTGCTTCTTGTCTTGAGGATACAGTATGATTTTCCGGGTCTGGTGGAACTGCCGGTGATTTTTTGGCTCTGTTATTTCTGGATCAATGATGCAAAATATAATAAAAAAATCTGGCAAAATGGATTTTTCGGAAAACTGCTCGCACAGGCAGAGACAAAAAATATGTCCCTGCCATTTGCAAAACGGCTGGTAAGGGCTCTGTATGGGATCATTGGAATTACGGTATTTGGGCTGGCGGTAACTTGTGTGATGCTTGTTTTACTGCTGATCGTAAATTACAGACTGGCAAATTTTATTTACTGGCTGTTACTGCTGACCGGATTTGCAGGGGTATTTTGTATCCTGCTTGGTATGGAATATTTCTATCAGAAAAGAAACCGGAATTTGGCAAAATCTTTAGAACAGCTTTCAAAAAGGATTACAGAGATCAGTAGTGGACATTATGAACCGGCGGATATGGTGAAAGCACAAGACAGTGATATCCGCGCCATGGAAGAAACGTTAGAGCAGATCGGACAGGGCATGGAAACTGCGATAGAGGAGCGTATCAAGAGCGAGCGCATGAAAGTGGAACTGGTGGCAAATGTATCCCATGATATTAAAACACCGCTTACATCTATTATCAGTTATATTGAACTTTTAAAACAGGAGGAAAATCTGTCGCCGGAGATTCAGGATTATATCCGGATTCTGGAAGAAAAATCGGAGCGGCTGAAAAATATGGTGCAGGATGTATTTTCTGTCAGCAAAGCGGCATCCGGACAGCTTGCGGTCGAGATGGAAGAAATTGATTTTGGAAAGCTTCTGCGGCAGACACTTGCAGATATGGACGGTGAGATTCAAAAGAGCCCGTACAAATTCAAAATTGATATACCTAAGGAGGCGGTCATGGTATATGCCGACGGAGACCGGATGTACCGGGTATTCCAGAATCTGATCGGTAATGCACTCAAATATTCGCTGGAGGGTTCACGGATCTATATTTCATTAAAAACAGAGAAAAATGCTGCAGTTGCAGATATTCGCAATACATCGCGCAGTGAATTAAAACAGGATGTGGATTTTACCGCACGTTTTACAAGAGGGGATGAGAGCCGTACCGATGGCGGAAGCGGGCTGGGACTTTCGATTGCGAAAAGTTTTACGGAGGCCTGCGGAGGAATATTTGAAGTGGAAACGATGGCGGATCTTTTTACAGTAAAGGTCAGTTTTGAGTTGAGACAGCAATAATTTGTCTAATAAGAATAGAAAACGGATTGTGGGAGAAAAATCTGTTGTTGTCAATGATGGCACATAAAATGGAAAAATATTCCATAATGTTGTGCAATTTGATGATAATAGTGTATAAAGTACTTCCTGCAATCCGTTTTTTTGCATGAAACGAAAATAAATGAGAAAAAATATCAATAATGTTATTGACATCTAATGAACGTTAGCATATACTAACCAACGTAAGAAATGAAAATCATTATCAATACAGTAGGAGAAAAGAGGAAGAAATGATGCCGCTTACTATGTTAAACACAGGAGAACCGAGTATTATTAAAAAAGTCGGTGGAAAAGAAGAAACCAGAAGATTTTTAGAGAATCTTGGATTTGTTCCAGGCGGAGAAGTGACAGTCGTATCAGAGATCGACGGGAATATGATCGTCAACATCAAGGATTCAAGAGTTGCGATCGGAAAAGATATGGCGAATAAAATTATGGTATAAAACTGTTGCAACAGCACAGTTTCATGATACAAAAATGAAAAGGAGCGAAACGATGAAGACGTTGAAAGAAGTAGCCTGCGGCAGTACCGTAAAGGTCAAGAAACTGACTGGCGAGGGTCCGGTCAAAAGAAGAATCATGGACATGGGCATCACGAAGGGTGTTGATATTTTTGTAAGAAAAGTAGCACCGCTTGGCGATCCGATCGAAGTAACTGTAAGAGGATATGAGTTATCTTTAAGAAAAGCAGATGCTGAGATGATCGAGGTAGAGTAAATTTTTTTGCCCTGATGTTAGCAAGTGCTAACAAAAGGAAGAAAAAACAAACACATGACAGCACAATCAAACATAAGACAGCACAAACAAACACAAGCAAGTTGTAGCAAACTAAAATAAAAGGAGAAAAGTTATGGCAGTAAAAATTGCACTCGCAGGTAACCCGAACTGCGGAAAAACAACTTTATTTAATGCTTTGACTGGTTCCAACCAATTCGTGGGTAACTGGCCTGGAGTAACAGTAGAAAAAAAAGAAGGTAAATTAAAAGGACATAAGGATGTTGTTATCATGGATTTACCGGGTATCTATTCCTTATCTCCGTACACACTTGAGGAAGTCGTTGCACGTAATTACCTGATCAGCGACAGACCGGATGCTATCTTAAATATCGTAGATGGTACCAATATCGAGCGTAACCTGTACCTGTCCACACAGCTTATGGAACTTGGTATTCCGGTTATCATGGCAGTCAACATGATGGATCTTGTTGAAAAGAATGGTGATAAGATACATATTGACAAGTTAAGCAAAAAACTTGGATGTGAGGTTGTTGAGATCTCTGCATTAAAAGGAACCGGTATCCAGAAAGCTGCTGAGAAAGCAGTAGCACTTGCACAGCAGAAGAAAAATATGGTTCCGGTACATGAATTTTCCAAAGATGCTGAAGAAGTGATTGCAGAAGTTGAAAACAAGCTGACAGGTATCGTTGCAGAAGATCAGAAACGTTTCTTCGCAATCAAGTTATTAGAGAAAGATGACAAGATCAAAGAGCAGATGAAATCTGTTCCGGATGTATCAAACGAGATCAAAGAAATGGAAGATAAATTTGATGATGATACAGAAAGTATTATCACAAATGAGCGTTATGTATACATTTCATCTATCATCGGTGAATGTATCACAAAGAGCAATAAAGAAAAACTTACAACGTCCGATAAGATCGACCGTATCGTAACAAACCGCTGGCTTGCAATCCCAATCTTTGCAGTTGTCATGTTTTTGGTATATTATGTATCTGTAACGACGGTTGGTGCTATTTTAACAGACTGGACAAATGATACACTCTTCGGTGAATGGATCATCCCGGGAGCACAGAGCTTATTTGAAAATATCGGATGCGCTGACTGGCTGACAGGTCTGATCGTAGATGGTGTGATCTCCGGTGTTGGTGCAGTACTTGGTTTCGTACCACAGATGCTTGTACTGTTTTTGTTCCTTGCATTCCTAGAGTCCTGCGGTTACATGGCACGTGTCGCATTCATCATGGACCGTGTGTTCCGTAAATTCGGACTTTCCGGAAAATCATTCATTCCGATGCTGATCGGTAGTGGATGTGGTGTTCCTGGTGTCATGGCTTCAAGAACGATCGAAAATGACCGTGACCGTAAAATGACGATCATGACAACAACGTTCATCCCTTGTGGAGCAAAACTTCCGATCATCGCATTGATCGCAGGTGCTTTCTTCAACAACGCCGGATGGGTTGCATGGAGTGCTTATTTCGTAGGTGTGGCAGCAATCGTCTGCTCCGGTATTATTTTAAAGAAAACAAAAATGTTCGCTGGCGATCCGGCACCATTTGTTATGGAGCTTCCGGCATATCACTGGCCAACAGTTGGAAACGTATTAAGAAGTATGTGGGAGCGTGGCTGGTCTTTCATCAAAAAAGCCGGTACAATTATCACATTATCAACAATCATCTTATGGTTCTTAATGAACTTTGGATGGACGGACGCTGGCTTTGGAATGTTAAGTTTTGATGGTCTGGAAGGTGCAACACTTGAGGCTGCACAGGCAGAATGTATTCTTGCAAAAGTTGGTTCCGCAATCGCATGGATTTTTGCACCTCTTGGATGGACACAGAGTGGTAACGGCTGGAAGATGTCAGTTGCAGCAGTCAGCGGTCTGATTGCAAAAGAAAACGTCGTAGCAACATTTGGTATGTTATTTGGTTTTGCAGAAGTTGCAGAAGATGGTGCCGAGTTCTGGGGTAATCTTGCAGCTGTTATGACTCCGGTAGCTGCATATGGCTATCTGGTATTCAACCTCTTATGTGCACCTTGCTTCGCCGCAATGGGAGCAATCAAGAGAGAGATGAATAATGCAAAATGGTTCTGGTTTGCAATCGGATATCAGTGCGGTCTCGCATACGTAGTATCCTTATGTATCTATCAGATCGGTACATTGATCACAACAGGTACGTTCGGCATTGGAACAGTTGTTGCATTCATACTGATCGCTTGTCTGTTATATCTGTTATTCAGACCTTATAAAGAGAGCGATACATTAAAAGTAAATGTAAAAGGCATGGCAGGCGCAAGATAAGCACTGCTTCTAAAGTGGCTGCCGTGTGTTGACACGGCAGCCATATTTATAACAAGGAGGAAAACAAGGAGGAAAATCCTCTGCTCCTGCAGTGGCAGTCGCATTTTCCTTCGGAAAACAAGGAGGATTATCTTATGGGAACAATTGTAACGGGAGCAGTCGTTGTGGTAATTGTAGGGCTTATCATCCGCAGCATGGTTCACGATAAGAAAAACGGAAAATCTCTTCAGTGCGGAGGAGATTGCAGTCAGTGCGGAGGGCACTGTCATTAATACAGGAGGGAGACCATGACGGCAGGAGTAAACAGTCAGAAAAAGAAAAATCATGAAACGGCGAATTACCATAGAAACCAGATGCAGAAAGAAATTGTCATTCAAAGATTGAGAGAACAGGGTTGTCGTATTACCAAACAGCGTCTGATGCTGCTTGACGTGATTCTCAATGAAGATTGTTCATGCTGCAAGGAAATTTATTACAGAGCAGCAGAAGTTGATCCGGGAATCGGCGCGGCAACTGTTTATCGCATGGTCAATTTATTAGAAGAAATCGGGGCTATCAGCAGAAAAAATATGTATCGGATCGCATGCGGGGCGGTATGTGACAGAGAAAAGGCATGTACGATCGAACTTGATGATGATACTGTAAAAGAATTATCCGCAAAAAGCTGGAATGCAGTCGTACTTGCAGGTTTAAAAGCATGTGGTTATGTCGACAAACAGGGAATCAAAAGCGTTGTAGTGCAGTCCTGCGACTGTGAAGAAGCAGGCTGATAAGAAATGGAGAAATTTATGTTAAAGATTACGGTGGACGTAGACGGAATGCAGTGCGGCATGTGCGAAAATCATGTAAATGAAGCAGTTCGCGGGGCATTTCCGGTCAAAAAAGTATCTTCCTCTCATGGCAAAAAGCAGACCGTGATCATCACGGAACAGGATATCGATGAGCAGGAATTGAAGGCTGTCATTGACGGAACAGGGTATGAGTCAGGGGCAGTCAAAAAAGAGCCATATGAGAAAAAAGGGTTGTTTGGATTTTTGAAATAAACAGCTATTGCATAGAAAAAAAGTAACGGTTTAAAATGGTTACGCGAAAAGCAGGAATTCCAGAAGTGGGATTCCTGTTTTTTATAGGCTGATGACATTTCCGATAAATGCTGGTTTGCGGGTGCCATGAGTTTCCTCGTGTAGGGTGGTTCCGGGGGTTTTCGATTGGCAA
>NZ_QSCK01000032.1:0-51645 GCF_003463035.1 Roseburia sp. OF03-24
TTTGAGGGCTAATACCAAACCACCAGTTGAACTGGTGGTTGCTGACTTAAAATTATTTTCAAAGAAACGAGGACTCAATGAATCAGCAATCCAAAACTATTTTAAAAAAAGCTATTATTGGTATTTTATGTTCAGTTATTCTGATATTGTTAGACCAGTTTACAAAACATCTTGCAGTAAAGCACCTGAAAGATCAGATGCCTGTTGTTTTATGGAAAAATGTTTTTGAACTCAGTTATTTAGAGAACCGTGGTGCAGCTTTTGGTATCCTTCAGGGAAAACAGTGGCCACTTATCATTTTCACAGTGATTGTTTTAATGATTATCATATATTTATATCTGATGCGTATTCCATCCGAAAAGCATTTCGGATTACTCAATGTAATCGCCATTCTGTTTTTTGGCGGTGCGATCGGTAACTTTATTGACCGGGTCATGCAGGGATATGTTGTTGATTTTTTCTATTTCAGGCTGATCGATTTCCCTGTATTCAACGTTGCAGATATATACGTGACTGTGGCTGCAATACTTTTAATATTATGTCTGTTATTTTATAAAGAAGAAGATTTTGAACGTATTCTTCCGGCAAAAAAGAAAAAATAACAATATCTGCATGCCAGAAATACCGTATCAGACAAGAATGGAGTATTTATGAAACAGGAAACTTTCGAAATAGAGGCAGAATATGAAGGAGAACGCTTAGATAAATATCTAAGCGTTATTTTTGAGCAGTCTGAGAGTACTTCAAATGCACCTTCACGTTCTTTTTTTCAAAAATTAATCAAAGATGGACATGTAACAGTAAATGATTCCCAGGAAAAGGCAAATTATCGTCTGCATATGGATGATCTTGTATGTGTGGAAATTCCCGATGCTGTAGAAACACCGATCCTCCCGGAAAATATTCCTCTTGATATTTTATATGAAGATGATGATCTTCTCGTTGTCAATAAACCGAAAGGAATGGTTGTTCATCCATCCGCAGGCCATTATTCAGGTACTTTGGTCAATGCAGTCATGTTTCACTGTAAGGACAGTCTTTCAGGCATTAACGGTGAAATACGTCCGGGAATCGTACACAGGATCGATATGGACACAACCGGTTCACTGATTGTATGCAAAAATGATGAAAGCCACGTTAAAATTGCCGAACAGATCAAAGAACACAGTGTCAACCGCAGATACCGCGGTATTGTATATGGCGTTGTAACGGATGATGAAGGGACGATCAATGCTCCGATCGGCAGACATCCGACCAACCGGAAGAAGATGGCAATCAATGAAAAGAATGGGAAACCTGCGATCACACATTATAAAGTACTGGAACGTTTTTCAAATTATACTTACATGGAATTCAAATTAGAAACTGGCAGAACCCATCAGATCCGCGTACATATGGCAAGTATCGGTCATCCATTGCTTGGAGATACCGTATATTCCAGTGGAAAAAGTCCATTTAAGACGCAGGGTCAGACACTCCATGCCATGACTATTGGTTTTGTACATCCGTGCACGAATGAATACATGGAAATATCGGCTCCACTTCCGGAATATTTTTTGAAAATATTAAAAAGTTTGCATTAAATTTCGAAAAATTATTTTATTTTTCGAGAAAGTGTAGTATAATTATACAAAAGAAAGTGAGGGATTTTTATGTCAAATAAGATATATACCATTGGACGTGAATTTGGAAGCGGAGGTAAAGCAGTCGGTGAGGCGCTTGCTGACAGACTTGGTATCGAATTATACGATAAAGAATTATTACAGCAGGCGGCAAAAGACAGTGGTTTTTGCGAAGAAATTTTTGAAAATCATGATGAAAAACCAACCAGCAGTTTTTTATATTCACTGGTTATGGATACATATTCCGTTGGAAGTTATAATTCTTCACCATTTTTGGATATGCCATTGAACCATAAAGTATTCCTTGCACAGTTTGAAACGATCAAAAAGATTGCAGATCGTGAATCCTGTGTTATCGTCGGCAGATGTGCGGATTATGCACTGGCAGATTATACGGACTGCATCAACATTTTTATTCATGCAGATATGGAGAAACGTATCAAAGCTGTCAGCAAACGTCTGAATATCACAGAGAACAAGGCGAAAGATCTGATCCAGAAAAAGGATAAACAGCGTGCCAGCTATTACAATTATTATTCCAGCAAACGCTGGGGCGATTCCAACAGCTATCATTTGACTCTTGATGCAGGAAAACTTGGTATTGATGGATGTGTCGATATGATTTTAAAATTCCGTGAAATTATGGATGCACAGAAATAAAATACGAAAAAGAATATGCTTAATATAATTTTTATCCTCATCAAAGCCTTTTTACTTTGATGAGGATATTTGATTTTTTAATGTAGAAAAGTGTATGCAGATCATCCGAAATATGTTAAATTTTTAATAGAATTTTTTTATAAAAAACGAAGAAAAGGGAGTAACTACAGATTATGAGACTCATAGTACAGCGTGTAAGCACAGCTACATGTCGGGTAGATGACCGGATAACAGGAACTATTCAGAAAGGTTTTATGGTGTTAATCGGTATATCTGATTCTGACACAAAAGAGATTGCAGATAAAATGATAAAAAAACTAATTGGACTTCGTATTTTTGAAGATTCTGAAGGAAAGACAAATTTATCATTGCAGGATGTTGCAGGAAGCCTGTTATTAATATCACAGTTTACTTTATATGCAAATTGCAAAAAAGGAAACAGACCGTCTTTTATAGGTGCTGGCAAACCAGATATGGCAAAGGAACTTTATAACTACATTATTGATAATTGTAAGAAACAGGTACCAATTGTAGAACAGGGAATTTTTGGGGCAGACATGAAAATTTCTCTTGTAAATGATGGACCTTTTACAATCATTCTTGATTCTGATGAAATCGTTGGGTAAAGATTTATTGTATCAGACACAAATTTCGTATGTATCAGAGTATCAATGTTTTATGTATTGGTAATTTTATATGTTCGCAAAACACAAGTTTAACGAATAGTTATTACACATCCGCACATCACGCCTATAGTTTGCCTGCGGCAATTTTTGCAAGGCATTGCAAAAACAACGGGTGCTACTTTAGCGCATGGCATACGGTAAAATCCGGCAACATCAGACAAGGGAGCACCCTCCAAAATCACGCCTAAAAAAAACAGGGGAAACCGGAAACACCGGCGCCCCTTTAAATTATTTACGTCGTTTATCTTTATTTTCTTCCAGTTCACTGATAAACCAGTCACGCCCGATTTTTTTTGCAGTGATATAACCACCACGGCGAGCCTTGGCGCGTGCATAAGACGCGTCAATGCCATTTTTAAACGCCCATTCAGTAAGTGGAATATCTCTACCAGTTTCCATTTCCAAAGTCACTTGTGAATGTGCTTCTTGATCAACATCACGGCTATATTCAAAGGCTACCAAAGAATAAGCGTCCTCTAAACATTTTACATTATCCGGGACCCAGTCAATATAAATTTTCTTAATTGATTCCAAAACTTTCAAACAACTTTCATAGTCTGCACTTGTCAAATATCCCATATAACTTTCCTCTCTTTCTTTTGATATATTTATTATATACCGCTAGAGGGAGAATGTCAAGCAAATAATGCACCGCTAGAGGGAGAATATTGCACAAATATATCATGTACTTTTTGTGCAAAATTCCGGTTATTTTCCCGAATTTAAACAGCTAAAAATTATAATACTACGCCGAGGAAAATAACCATTAGAAAATGAAAGTCCGTTATAGAATTATCGGGTGCAAGCCAACACCGTTGGCATTTTGCACCCGATAATTCACTGAATACCCAAAAACGGTATTTTCTTAAGTATAAACATGATCATGCGCCATATTTTATCAAAATTTACAATTACAAGCACAACTGGTATCAGCCATTTAACCACGGATAAATCAACAAACACACTGAACAATCCAACCGCAGACGTCAACACACCGACCAATTCATCCAGTACACTCTGTATACCGGACGGTAATGTAGGCAAGCTTATAGGCGCAAAAACAAGTTTAAGTAATGCAAATATCAGTTCTAACAATCCCTTAATAATCATTGAGTCAACACCTCTTTCAATTTATTCTGTAATAACAAAAGAACCGCACCGACCATAATAATATCAGTCACAAAATAGATCTTTTGCTGAATCTCGGGCACTTGTTTGCTATATGCCGATAAACTAATAGTCTGTTTAGGAATAATATAAGTATCTTCCCACTTTAAACCGGGAAACACGATACCAGTATCAGTACCGGACGCACCTTTAATACCGTTAAGCAGTTTCACAAACATATCTATTGGTGTATAGAGCATGCCTAACTTATCAGAAAAAAATTTATTTAGGCGGTCAAAATAGTCTTTGAAATAGCCATCTTCAGGCACAAATACAGACACTAAAGCGTTAATCAATCCCGAAAAGAAGTTATTGAAAAAGGTTGTAATCTTGTTAAGCAAACCGGACATAATACCAGTTTGTTTTTTGCTTTCCTCTGTTTGCTGTTTGCTTTCATCAGTCTGTTTTTTCGCCTCTGCTAATTGGTCTTTAGACGTGTTATCAATATTATTCAATTTGCTTTCTATCGTTCCAGTCTGCTTACCTAAATCAGTAAGAACCGCCTTTACATTCTTAAATGTAAAAATACGGTCATAGTTAACCCCGAAAGCGTCCGTAACAGTAAATGAAATATGATCGACCATTTTCAAAGTAAACTTAGACGAAGCACTTTTCTCAATAAAAATTGTAGGTGACTTATCAGAACCAAAAGAATATTCCTGTCCACCAACTATAACATACCAATCTTTTCCAATACGATTAACCGTTAATTGTGAAGTATTATGTTTCGCACCATCTTTTATAGCGTCGTCATAAGAAAGTGCTAACTTATACCAATGTGTCGGATCGAGTTGATTAATACTATACGACTTTGAATATGTGATATCAAAATAATATGTCACACTGCCCGAATTAACGGTGCCGGAATCCGTACTAGCACCGCCAGTAATAGTTTTACCCGCATAAGTGAAACTTGTACTGCCCTCACGAACAGAAAAACTTTGTCTATTACCCGCCAATCTAAAAGACTTTTCGATATCAGCATTGGGATAAGTTTTAGTCGTTGCCGCTTTAACGTCTACGCAATCCAACACAACAGCGGAAAAAACTACGCAAAACGCTAAACACAACGGCAAAACCGAGGAAGAAAAGAAACGCCATACTTTCATTCGGTGTCACCCCCTGTCTCAAATCTGAATATTTTCCGAAACTGCCATAACTAAACGCCGGAACAGACGTTAAATTATAGGTTGTATAATCAACGTTATAAGATGAGGACGAACTGTACCGATAAATGTCAATACAGGGATAATTTCCTTGCACAACACTATCACTATCAATATCCAAATCATACACAAGACGATAATGCTCCACCCAGTAATCATTGTTATACGGAAATTCTCTACTACAAAAGCAGAGATAATCTGTATCGCCGAGATTAGAAAGAACACCCCTATAATAGTCAATATAATAGGCGGGCAACTGATAAGATACGCCGTCGTTAGAAGCATAACTGGCAATAGGCGAAACATCATTAGTAAGAACAACAGGAACACCCCCTAACTCATCATCCATCAATTTTTCTTCTGTATCATCATCCGAACGCACAACATAAACAGGAATACCACCCGTTTCCGTATCGTAAAGATCAGACAGACCAATATCCTCTATGCTTTCTTTTAATTCAGTATCGTCATTATCAATGCTATCAGCAGAAGTATCAACATGAGACTCCAAACCGTTTTCGCTATGTTCCGTATCAACCGTCCCAGTCTCGGCAGACTCCATAGAATCTTCCTCAACAGGTTGTAAATCATCCAAAACATTCTCATCCATGCCATACCCCCTTATTTAAAATCAATCTTACCACCAAACGCCATTTTCATGAACGTGGTTACAATCATTTCTCCGATTGCAAATGCCATGCCATAAGGAATAGCACCCTTAACAACTTCCGTGAATAACGCAATACCATCTATCATGTATACCTCTTCTTTCCTTGCCATTCGTTCCGATAACGTTTCATTTTTGCATATGTATCATAGCAATCATAAAGCACCGGAGAATGAAACCAAACATATGTTTTACTTGTTTCAGTTATCAACTTACCGTTTTCCTCATGACTTTTTGAACCATCAATCAAACGGTTAAACTGGAGAACTTTACAAAAGTTACTGCACAACACAACATTGCGAATTTGTTCACGGAACGGTTTAGCTAAACGCCCATAAACTTGCGTCGTACCTACGATCGTTTTTCTTTGTTTCCTTTGTTGTGAAACCTCTATCATAATATCAATATCAATATTCTTACTTTCCAATGAGTTGAACTCCAAGTGTATTTCATCAATCAGATAAATTACACCCAAGTAACCATTCTCAAGATTTTTCAAACAGTCAATGCCGTTATACTCAATAACTTGAGTCCCCGGCGGCAACCCCTTGATATCAACATTCGTGCACAAAATAGCTTGTGGATATGCATAGCAAAGTTTTTTAACATACTGCACCGCACTCAATGTTTTACCACTACCCTGTTCCCCACAAAATATCATCAATCCCTCGGGCTTGAAATAATCGGGATGTTCCGCAAGAAAAGCTGTATTGTGCTTTATTACTTTAAAAACATTAAAGGGATTCAATGAACCCTCTAAATATTGACCGCAAACACTCATATCACACCACCTTAAAAAATAAGAGGAGCGACCGCCCCTCTTAAACCAAACTTAGAATCTAAGTTTTCCCGATCTGAAAGCCGCCATCAGTGTACGTGCTAATTTACGAACACCCCACCACATGAACACAAGACCGATACCAGCACCAACGACACTTGCAAGCACACCCACGACAGTAGAAACACTAATCTGCCCTGTCATAGCTGTTAAAACGCTCGCCCAATCGGAAGCACTAACCGCACTAGATGCCGCAACAGTTGAACCAATAGGCATAATCCACACCCCCTTTACTTAAGTGATACATTTACAAGAAACGCACGACCACCAGACAGTTCATAATTGAACAATATTTCTTTTCCAATGTCGGACGGTTTCAACAAGTCAACCTGTTCTTTAGGCATAAAGATTTCATCCGTTTTCTGCCCTACACAACCATTCTCTTTTTCACGATCTGTTAAATCCTGCACAACGTTCACAACGCAATACGTTTCACCATTTTTCCTTGATACAAACTTACGATACCCAACTAACTTTGTCATGTCTTTTTTCCTCTCTTTCATTCTTTAAAGGGTAATTATTTAGTTATCAATGTTCGCTTGCGTTTAACCTTGAAATTTGATAAAATAGATATGCCAATATCAATATCAAAACAAAGTTCGGTTGCATATAGGTTACCATCCTGTTTTCCAATACTTGACGGTTTCCAATGCACCGACAACAACCATTCGAACATTAATAAGATGTTAACTAGTAGTTAACTGCCTTACAAGTATTATAATACACTACTATATAGCAGTTGTCAAGTAGTTAACTGCTAATTATATATTTTTTTTTCGAGGAATTTACTATGGGTAAAAATAAAACAAAAGTAACTGGTTTCAGAATAGAGGATGAATCCATACTTGAAAAACTAAATATCATTGCAAAAGAAAACTGCCGAACAAGAAATAAGGAAGTAGAATACGCACTAAAACAGTATGTAGAAAACTACGAACAAAACCACGGCAACATAAAAATTAGCATGCTTAAAAACGACGGAAAAATAGATACGGTTAACATGTAGCCTACTTGTCAAACACCGTCTTTTCATCATTAGACAATTTAATAAAGCCATCCATAAACTCTTTACATGTACCTGTATGTATCTTACCATCCTTAAATATACGCACCTCATGAATACGTCGGAGAAACGCACACCATGTTTCATACTGGTCACGTTGTAAATCTCTGTACTGGTCACGCAATGAGATATTCGATACAATATAGACTTTAGTAAAGCAAGCCTGTTTATTAGCATATCTACACCGCAATTCAACAGGATAGCCGTCTAAATAGTTGAGCATATCGCCTATGCGGAGACTAGAACGGAATTCCTCAAATACAATTACATCTTGCCCTTTATAGCCGTCAAAAGGATGTTCGTAGTCTGTCACACGGAACACATTAGAATAGCCATACTGCTCCATAATTGACCTTGTTTTTCCGCTCCCGGTATCTCCGTAAATATAAACGGTTGTAAGTTCACGCCAATCGTTTTTATATTTTTCTTCCAAGACCGTTTGACGTGCACGCTCAATTTTATCGAGATTAAGCAGATATTGCGGATTGCTTTCAATAATTTCATAATTTGTTAACCCCTCTTTTATCATGGCATATAGATCGTCTATATCGTTCCTATGCCCCTGTCGTTCAACAGGAAGTTCGCCCCATTCCTCTTGAGTATCTTCCACCCTAGTATCTTCTTTATCCGTATTCGACCATCTGCCACACTTAAAAACATAGTCTCTATTTTCGGAACTTGTACCCTTGCAAACATCAAAATGCGCACCATCAAACCGCTTTTTCATAGTGCTAAACCGGACAGCACCAGAGCAGACTAGAAAGATATGCGTGTGATACGTTCCACCCTCATGCCCGATTTCATCAGACATGCACCAGTACAAACACCCCTTGAACCCTTGTAAGATGGTTTTTAGTTTATCATGTTTGAATCCCTTTTCTTTAGGATTGTTAATAGTTACAAGCCATTTTCTAGATTGTACATCATTCATAATGCGACACCCCCATATTTATTTTGCGACTGCGACAGAAGTTAGTAAAGTCATGTCGCAAGTTCAAACCCTTATTTTATAAGGCATTAAATACGTTTTGCGACTGCGACAGAAGTCGGGGGTAATACTAACCCCGACTTACCCACTCACACCCTCAGACGTTCTCTGTATGCGCCTAAAAGACAAAATCTCCTACCCCTGTACGTCTACAGGCATTTTGCCACACTGTGAGGGGATAACCGATTTTGGCGCATAAAAATAGATAGAGCTTTTCGCCCTATCCCCCTAAAGTATTTTATAAAATTATCCGATTACATAACTAATTCGTTAAACTTTTATTTTTTAAATAGTGCTAAATACAGGCTTGCACGACAGGCGGTAGGATGTACAAGCCTAACGCACTATTCAAAAAATACTTTTCAGTTTAACGAATAGTTATGTTTGGAATCAGATGATACAGTTTGTCAACTCAATGTACGCTGTGTCGGCAACATTTCTCATCTGCATTTTTACTAAAAATATTGTATAATAAAGAAAGTTCAGGAGGCTTACATATGAAATTACAGCAATTATACAGCTATACCAGAAAAGCAATTGATGAATATCAAATGATCGAATCCGGCGACAGAATCGCCATTGGTATTTCCGGAGGTAAAGATTCTCTCACACTTTTATATGCATTGAGTGGTTTGCGCCGATTTTATCCCAAAAAGTTTGACTTGTTAGCTGTGTCAGTAAATCTCGGTTATGAAGATTTCGACCTCACTGCCGTATCAGACATATGTCGTGAACTTGATGTTCCATATCATATCGTTAACACAGAAATAGCTAAAATCATCTTCGAAGAACGTGATGAAAAGCCTTCCTGCTCCTTATGTGCGAAAATGCGCAAAGGAGCATTAAATCAGGCTATTAAGGAACTAGGCTGCAATAAAGTGGCATATGCACATCATATGGATGATGTGATCGAAACTGCATTTTTATCCATGATTTATGAAGGACGTTTTTATGTATTTCCTCCAAAAACTTATATGGCTGATTCTGATCTTACGATAATCCGTCCTCTGATCTATGTATCTGAAGCAGAGGTAAAAGGATTCCGAAATAAATATCATCTTCCAGTCGTAAAAAATCCCTGTCCAATGGATGGTAATACCAGACGTGAATATGTAAAACAGCTTATAAGACAGCTTAATTTGGACAATCCAGGTGTAGAAACCAAACTTTTTCATGCTATCTTAACCGGAAATATACCTGGATGGTCAATTATAAACAACGAACAAAATTAAACTTTATACAAAGTTGTATTCTTTACTCTCATACTTATTATGAAAATAAAATTTTTACTGTAAAGTGCGTAGAATGGAGACCTGCTATGAAAGAAAAAGCATATTATGAAACAATAAATGTAAAGAATGAAGTAAAATTACGAAAACTATTAGAGGCATTACCCCCTTTTTGCAAACAATTTTTTATCGGCATCGAAGCAACCAGCTCCTCCAGGACAAAAATTGCATATGCTTACGATATCGGCTGTTTCTTTGATTACCTGCATACAACAAATCCGATCTGTGCCAAAATGAATATTACTGAGTTTCCCATATCTATTTTAAATGAGATTACACCAATGGATATCGAAGAATATCTCTCTTATCTGAAATATTACGAAAAAGACGGAACGGAACATACAAATGATGAGGTTGGACTAAAACGAAAACTTTCTTCTTTACGCTCCTTTTATCATTACTATTATAAAAATGGACTGATTGAAGATGATCCTACAGTTAAAGTAGACATGCCTAAAATACATGAAAAGAATATCATCCGTCTGGATGTTGATGAGGTTGCAAAACTTCTTGATGAAGTAGAATCCGGTGAAAATCTTACTGCAAAGCAGCAACAATATCACGAAAAAACAAAAGTACGGGATCTTGCAATGATGACACTTCTGCTTGGAACAGGTATCCGTGTTTCAGAATGTGTTGGTCTTGATATGGAAGATGTTGATTTTAAAAATAATGGTATTAAGATTCACCGCAAAGGTGGCGCAGAGGTTGTTGTATATTTCGGAGATGAGGTTCGCAAAGCACTTATGGATTACTTTGTGGAACGTCAGAAAGTTACTGCAGCTGACGGAAGTATTAATGCCCTCTTTTTATCGCTTCAGAATAAACGCATGAGTGTGCGAACTGTTGAAAATATGGTAAAAAAATACTCCAAACTGGTAACAACCTTAAAACATATTACACCGCATAAACTCCGCAGTACCTATGGTACGTCACTCTATCGGGAAACCGGTGATATTTATCTGGTTGCGGATGTTCTTGGCCATAAAGACGTCAATACTACCCGCAAACACTACGCTGCTCTTGATGATGAAAGGCGAAGAAGTGCTGCTAAGTATGTCAAGTTAAGGGAAGTTTAACTGATAGAATATACAAGTATATAGATGAATCATGAGAATAAATACGAAAGACATTTTGTAACGCGATTATTATTGAAATGATATGATACAAAAGTGTTATCCGTTCAAGAACTATATAACACTTTTGTACAATATCCAGAATTTTACATCTCCGGCAACAGAATACTGTTGATTTTTTCTTGAATCCTGTGCTGCACCAGTTCTGCAATCTCATGTGTTTTCAAAGAACCGTATTCGTCAAATAAAATAGGTTTCAGATAATGTACCTGTGTTGTAACAGGTCCCAGATTAAAACTGTTAAAAACCTTATAGGAATCGATCAGAGCAACCGGTATGATCGGTGCTTTTGTCTTTAAAGCAATTTTAAAACTTCCTGCTTTAAAATCACATACATTATTACGATTATTAAAATCATATCCCCCTTCCGGGAAAAGAATATAACGTTTGCCCTGTTTGACATCTTCTGAAACTTCATTGATGATCGTAAGTGCCTGTCTTACATCTTTTTTATCAAGACGTTTTCCCTGCAGCAGATCAACAAATTCCCGGACAAGAATTGTATTGGACTTTGCGCGATCCATAACAATGGAACACGGATTTTTATGTGTATAGATAATACCAAGTGCATCATATTTTCCCTGATGATTCGGATACATCATATAACCACCCTCAGATGGGAGATTTTCCAATCCATATGCTTTTGTTTTAATTCCACCAGTCGTTTTCATAAGGCGGATCACGTGGCGCGCAAGCTCATATCGCTCTTCTTCTGAATATTTTTCAGGATGATCCGCTTCCTTTCGCATCTTTGGAATCATATATGGTGCCCTGAAAAGATTCATAAGAATTACATAAATAAACTTTAACATAACTTCAATGCTATCCTCCGTACCTGGCACAGAAACATCCTGAAAAATTCATTCTACCCAATGATGCTTTTTTGCCGAATGTAACTATTATAGCCTATTTTGAAGAAAAATACAACATTCTTACATATGGCTCCGTCAAGGTCTATTTTAAGTATTCTGCTGAATAATATGGTACCGTCAGATATTCCCCCTCATGGATGTCATCCGGGAAAACATGATTGATCGTACATACTTCTTCTATATACTCTGAAGTATCTTTATAATCATCTGTCATATATATCCCCGCAATGTCACTCAATGTCTGTCCCGGTATGATCTGTATGCTGGTGTAATATTTATAAGTAGTACTCGATTCACCGGCTGCCTGCGCACGGATAGTACCAAAACATGTAAAGCAGATAATTCCAAATAATACCATTGATAATGCGATCAAAAAAACTGGTTTCTGATTCTTCCTATTCTCTCTTATGCTTCTCATAAATAACCTCCATCTAATGCGAACATCTGTTGCGAACAACTGTTTGTATATCTGTATCATAATACACGAACATTTGTTTGTCAATAATAAAATCGAACAAATTTTCGGAATATATGTTTGCATTTCTGTTTGTAATATGATAGAATAAATAATAAACACAGGGCAGAATAATCCCTTTACAAATTGATGAAATATATTTTATCGTATAACAGGAGGCACTTTATGGCATATGGCAAAATCAGCAGTAAGCAGCAAGAAATATTAGAATATATCAAGCAGGAAATTTTAAACAAGGGTTATCCTCCTGCTGTTCGCGAGATCTGTGAAGCAGTTCATCTGAAGTCAACCTCTTCTGTTCATTCACACCTTGAGACACTTGAGAAGAATGGCTATATCCGAAGAGACCCTACAAAACCACGTGCAATCGAGATTATTGATGACAATTTTAATTTAACCAGACGTGAAGTTGTTAATGTTCCTATCCTCGGTCAGGTAGCTGCTGGTCAGCCGTTACTTGCTGTTGAAAATATCGAAAATTACTTTCCGATTCCTACTGAGTTTATGCCGAATGCAGAAACATTTATGCTAAAGGTAAAAGGTGACAGTATGATCAATGCAGGAATATTTAATGGTGATAAGATTCTTGTACAGAAACAGTCTGACGCACAGAATGGAGATATTGTTGTTGCTCTTGTAGATGATTCTGCAACAGTAAAGACTTTTTATAAAGAAAATGGTCACTATCGCCTGCAGCCGGAAAATGACACCATGGATCCAATTATTGTAAACGAATGTTCGATCCTTGGAAAAGTATTCGGTATTATGCGATTTTTAAATTAAAGAGAAAAAGAAAAAATCACCAGCTTTTCATTATGATCTGGTGATTTTTTCTTCATATGAGATTTATATATGCAAAAATAGTTTCTATTTATAATATCTGATTACCTTTATAAAATTTTATCCCTTACAGTTCATCCACACTGATTTCTTTACCATCTTTCCAAATACGTTCCAGATCATAAAACAGTCTGTCTTCCTTTGAAAAAATATGAATAATGATATCATTATAATCCATCAGAATCCATGTAGATGACTGGTTACCTTCTACCTGTCGTACTTTAAGATCTGCTTTATACAAAGCCTCATCGACTGCATCGCGCATTGCCTGGATCTGGTTCTGATTCATTCCATCTGCAATGATAAAAAAATCTGCGATCGGTGAAATCTCACGGATATCAATTACTTTGACATCCTCTGCTTTTTTGTCTTCCAGTGCTTTTACTGCTATTTTACAATATTCTGCTGAAGTCATAAATTTACTCTCCTATTATTCTGTAGATTTTCCGGTACTGTTCACTCACAGTCAGGAATAGATTTAAGTTTCAAAATATTAATTATGATTTTTCCTGTACTGCCGGTAAAAATCATACGTCATCTTTGTCGTTGAATCAATGCTTCCACCACGGCTGGACAAATAAGCAAGCGTATCATGCAGTATTTCCGCCATACAGGCATCTAAATCCTCGAAGGCAATCTTTCTTATATAAGGAAGATTCTCAGCCTTATCGCGCCCAGGCTCAATATAATCTGCAATATAGATGATCTTATCTAAAAGGCTCATATCCGGCTCACCTGTCGTATGAACTTTGATCGCATGCAAAATCTGTGGATCAGACACCTCGTACACAGTTTCAGCCAAAAAGGCTCCTAATTTTGCATGTAAAAGATATGGGCTTTTGTATTCTACCGGATTGATCAGAATATGATTTTGCTCACACATTTCTATTTTCTGGTCATTCGGGATGCATTTTGCACAATCATGAAGTAACCCTGCAAGCATTGCCTTTTCCATGGAATACTCATGTGCCATGGCAAGACATCCTGCCGTATACATAACACCTTTTGTATGTTCGTAACGTCCTTTATCCAGTTCTTTTTTTAATTTTTTTCGAATTTCAATAAGTTCCATGATGCCCTCCATTCCTGCCCGTTTCACAATGAAAATACCATTTTCATCACAGGTCTGTGACATGGCATAAATCCTGTGTGCCTTATCCTCTATTTTTCTTCATATAAATGGCGTTTCTTAATATATGTCATTACTTTAGAAGGAATCAGGGATATATCTGTCTTTCCACATTTTAAAGCTGACCGGATCTCACTCGATGAAATATCTGTTTTTCCACCTGTAATTGGATAAATTTCAGCCGGAAACAATTTTTTCAGGGCAGAAATCTTTTCCTCAACTTCCGACAAATTCATATCATCACGTACCGCAGCCAGAATAACTGCCTTTTCGCAAATAATCTCTGGATGATACCATTTTTCAAGATAATCAAGTGAATCTGCACCCATAATAAAGAAAAATTTCATATCCGGATATATTTCTTCTAATTTTGTGAGCGTCAGATAAGTATAACTTGTCCCTTCCGCATCGACTTCAATTCGCGAAAGTTTAAAATATGGGATATCGCAGATAGCCAGCTCTGTCATTTCTGCCCGGATGTCTGCGGCTGTCATTTTATTTTCATCTTTATTTGGTGAATGACCTGCCGGAATAAACCATACCTCATCTAATGCAAATTCTTCATATGCACTCTGTGCAATATTTAAATGTCCCTTATGAATCGGATCAAAAGAACCGCCTAAGATACCAATTTTCTTTAAGTGCTTTTGTCCGACCCTGCACTCTGCTTCTAACATATCAGCCTGGCAGCTCGTACTTGGTATTTTTCTTTGCCTGACGGAATAAAATGATTTTCTTTCCAATTACTTTTACAACATCAGAATGTGTTCGTTCTGCTGTCATTGCAGCGATTTCCCTCGGATCATCGATACAGTTTTTTAATACAGCTACTTTGATGAGTTCTCTCTTTTCTAAGGCTTCATCCAACGCCGTGATGATCTCCGGCGTAAGGCTTGCTTTTCCGATATGAAAAATCGGATCCATTGTACTTGCACACCCACCAAGGTATGCGCGCTGTTTACTTGTTAATGCCATAACGTTCCTCATTTCCGCACCGTTTCCCAGTGCCATTAATATCACATCAGTTTCTTATTATTTATAATAATCAAATTCAAATCCATACATACGCACAGTATCACCATCTTCGATTCCCTGAGTTTCTAATTCTTTTAGGATGCCCTGTTCTTTCATAAATTTCTGGAAGAATAAAAATCCTTTTTCGGAATCGATATTGGTATAACCAAGCATTTTTTCAATCTTTGGTCCCTCAATCTCAAATGCTCCGTCTGCCGCCTGTGAAATCGTGTAAGGCTCATCCTTAAAGAATCGTAATGCCGGATCAAACTCAGGTTCATAGATCACCGGTTCACTGCTGCAGTGATCAAGCAATTCCTGTACGTGATACAGTAACTCTTTTAAGCCCTTTCCACTGACTGCCGAGATTGGGAATACACGGATTCCGTCTTTTTCAAACTCCTGTCTTAAAGACTGGACGATCTCATTCTCATCACCGTACACGGCATCCATCTTGTTTGCTGCAATCACCTGCGGCTTTTCTAAAAGTTTCGGATCATATGCCTCTAACTCTTTCATGATAGCACGGATATCTGCAATTGGATCACGTCCTTCCGTTCCAGCTGCATCGACCACATGGATCATAACTTTTGTACGCTCAATATGGCGTAAAAACTCAAGTCCAAGTCCGACACCTTCAGACGCACCTTCAATAAGTCCTGGAATATCTGCGATGACAAATCCCTTTGCACCGTCTAAGTCTACAACTCCAAGATTTGGCTGCAGGGTTGTAAAATGGTAATTCGCGATCTTCGGCTGTGCATTGGTGACTCTTGACAATAACGTTGATTTTCCGACATTTGGAAATCCGACCAGCCCGACATCTGCGATTACCTTTAACTCTAGCTTTACTTCAAGTTCGATCGCATCTCCACCAGGCTGCGCATATTTCGGTGCCTGCATGGTAGAAGTTGCAAAATGCTGGTTTCCAAGACCGCCACGGCCACCTTTTAAAATTACCTGCCTGCGGTTATCGCCGGACATATCAGCGATCACTTTTCCGGATTCTGCATCTTTAATTACAGTTCCAGCAGGAACCTTTAAGATCAGATCCTCCCCATTCTTACCATGGCAGTTACGTTTTCCGCCCTCTTCTCCAGGCTGTGCGGCAAATTTTCTTCTGTGACGGTAATCAGTAAGTGTATTTAATCCGTCGTCAACCACGAATACAATATCACCGCCGCGTCCGCCGTCTCCGCCATCCGGACCACCATCCGGTACATATTTTTCCCTGCGGAAACTAACATGACCGTCTCCGCCTTTTCCTGATTTTATAATAATTGTTGCTCTGTCTGCAAACATATTTTTCTACCTCAAATTTAACAAAAACATATACATAAAGCCGTTATCATCATAACCTCTGGTACATGTAAATTATCTGTCACATTCTTAATACAAATAGAACCCGGCTATTACATCCATCTGCGATGGATGTGCCATCTGTGATGGGTGTTCATAGTCGGGTCCACAGTACATTTTATTCAGCTACTGGATAAACGGAAGCCTGTTTTTTATCTCTTCCTTTTCTTTCGAATCTTAAAATACCATCTGTTAAAGCAAATAATGTATCATCTCCACCGATACCTACATTAACACCTGGATGAATCTTTGTTCCACGCTGTCTGTATAAAATGTTTCCAGCTTTTACAAACTGTCCGTCTGCTCTTTTTGCTCCTAATCTCTTAGATTCGGAATCACGACCGTTCTTTGTAGAACCAACTCCCTTTTTATGAGCAAAAAACTGAAGGTTCATATTTAACATGTCTTACACCTCCCTGAATTTTAGAATGATATAATCATTTCCATAAGTGTTTTGTATTCCCTGCAAACCTAAAACCAATGACCTCATAAGTAGATCGGCATCATGTCCTGCCGGGGAAGAAAACGATAAGCTTATCTTTCCTGTCTCCTCATCCGAATCAGTAGAAAAGGCATCTTTCGTATATAAGCCGAGACTGTTTACCGTATTGATGACCAATGCGGAAATCCCTGCACACACAATATCTTCGCCTTCCTCTGCATATCCGGCATGTCCAAGACATTCAAAGCCTAAAAACTCGTTGTCACGGTTTCTGAAAATCGTTATCTTTGTCATAACAACTTTCCCTGTCGATTACGCGTTGATCTTTTCAATCTTAACCTGTGTAAACGCCTGTCTGTGACCGTTTTTCTTGTGATAGCCAGTCTTTCTCTTGTACTTGTAAACGATAACTTTTTTACCTCTGCCCTCTTTTACGACAGAAGCCTCAACAGAAGCGTTTGCTACATCAGAGCCAACTTTGATACCGTTGTCAGATACAGCTAAAACCTGATCAAAAGTTACTTTCTCACCAGCTTCTTTTCCGAGCTTTTCAATGGTAATGATATCGCCTTCGGATACTTTGTACTGTTTACCACCTGTTGCTATAATTGCGTACATATGGCACCTCCTATTATCATTACTCGCCAGTTATGGTGCCTTCTATCTGGTTTTAATACAGAATAGACGGACTTTTAGACCTCACTGTGCGGCATACTTCGTTACTTTAGCATATTTTTTTTATTACGTCAACTGTTTTTTTCATATTTCAAAAATATTTTTAAATAAAAGCAAAATATATTAAAACTAATGCTCCAAGCACAATCCTGTACCAGCCAAATACTTTAAAGTCATGTTTTCTGATATAGGACATCAGGAAACGGATCACAATAATTGAAACAAGGAATGCCACCACTGTTCCAACTCCTAAAATGATAAACTCTGCTCCAGTAAATGCGAATCCGAACTTTAAGAGTTTTAACAGACTCATGCCAAGCATAACCGGAACTGCAAGATAAAATGTAAATTCTGCAACGGCAACACGTGAAACACCGATGATCAGTCCACCGATGATCGTTGCACCGGAACGAGAAGTTCCCGGAATTATGGAAAGCACCTGAAATAATCCGATCATAAACGCTGTCTGATAAGAAATATCAGCCAGTGTCTTTATCTTCGGTTCTCTTGTCTTATTCCAGTTTTCGATCAGAATAAAAGCTACACCATAAAAGATCAGTGCAATGGCAATTACGACCGGAGTATGAAGATGTGCTTCAATATAATCATCAAATAAAATCGTAACAGCCGCTCCCGGAATGCATGCTACAACTACCTTAAACCATAAAGAAAATATATCTTTTCTTATTACCGGCTTTGTTTTATCTTTAAACTGAAACGGAAACATCCGGTTCCAATAAAGAACAACGACTGCAAGGATCGCACCGAGCTGGATAATAATAAAAAACATTTCTTTGAAAGAATCGCTTGCGTTTAACTGCAGAAATTCATCAACTAAAAGCATATGTCCGGTGCTGCTGATCGGCAGCCATTCTGTAATTCCCTCCACGATTCCAAGAAAAATTACTTTTAAAATCTCAATAAAACTTAAATCCATTTTACACTCCATTCCTGTCAGGATAAACTCTCCCGCAATGATTTTTTTATTTTTTTTCTGGTAACCTCTACCAGACCGAGTTTTGTCATCTCGACAATCTGCGTTGGTACCGGATCTTTTTTCAATGCCGCTCCAAAAGCATTCAAAAGTTCCATTTCTGCCTTCTTTGATTCCAGATTAATAAAATCAACGATCACAATTCCCGAAATATTGCGGAGCCTTATCTGCCGTGCAATTTCTTCTGCAGCTTCTATATTCACTTTAAGGAAATTTTCCTGCATTTCTTTTTTTGCAATATTCTTTCCGGTGTTTACATCGATCACCGTCAATGCTTCTGTCGGCTGGATGACAAGGTACGCTCCAGACTTTAGCCATACCCGCTCCCTCAATGCATCATGAAGCTGCGAAGCAATTCCACTAAGGGCAGCTAACGAAATCATTTCGTCATTATAATAACGGATTTTTAATCCATGCCCGGTAAGTACTTCATCTACTCTCGATTTAATACTGCCTCCGGTCACAAGCTGCTCTGTGCCAATGCCATACATGCCACAGATTGATTCATAAATTGTCCGGTCATCTGTCACAACTTCTTCCAGATCTGTTTCATAAAGCCCGTTTAACATCTTCTTCCACGGCTGATCCTCTTTATGAACAAGAGAATAGCAGTTTAAATGTTTTGAACCTGAAATACTTCTTTCGACCTCTTTTTCAAGCTGAATTAATTCAAAAAGCAGTTCATCTTTTGATGCCTGCGCTGCATTCGTACGGATGATCACACCACATTTTAACTGATCTTCCTTTGGCAGAAAACTTTTCACAGTGTTTAACAGTTCTTCTCTTTTTTCATTTCCAAGTTTAGAAGAGACACCGATCTTTCGTTTTCCAGTCGTAAGGATCACATATTTTCCAGTGAAAGTAAGGTTTGTGCTTACGGAAGGATCCTTTGTCTTTAACGCTTCTTTTACTACCTGGACAAGAAGTTCATCTCCTGCACATATCGCCTTTTTTTCGGACTGCTTCTTGGTAAAAACCGGATTTTTCAATTCCTGTAACGGAAGATAACAGTTTTGTCCCGGAGCAATACGGACAAATGCGGCATTCAGATTCTTTACAACATTTTCCACCCTGCCGATATAAATATTTCCAAGTAAAGACGTCCCTGTCAGAGATTCCGGCACCACTTCTATTAATTTTTTCCTGTCATCACAGAGAGCTGCAATGCGGTATTCTTTTTTTTCTATTTCTGTCGTTGTAATGATAAAACGGTTCATCGGATCACTTCACCCATTTTTCCAAGGGAGATAAATCCATCACCTGCAGGATCTATTGCATACACATCCCTGCGGTGAATCTGGATCGCATTCTGGTCATAAGTATAACCCATCGCCTGAAACATTGCTTCAAGTACAAGTTCCGGTTTTAAGTTATCAGTACTTCCGGTGGATACCTTTAAATAAAACACTGGTCTGCCTTCTCTTTCTGATACGTCAAATGCATATACAAGCTGCTTTAAGTCCATGACTTTCTCGCTCTTTTTTGTCTGTTTCGTGACCAGAAATTCTTCTTTTTCTGTAAAATATCTGCGGATACCATCTGCAAAAGCAGGAACATCTGCAGCCGGTTCATAACCATCTTTAAAGTAAAGGTCATAATCTGCAGCAGCTACCATGGACATTGCTGTTTTGGCGTTGTCCGGCAGTTTTACATATTCAGTAACTTCCACACCTTCCACCATAGTATCGTTCAGCGCCTTGATCGATGCTTCACTTGATCTGGTAGAATTTACTTCAATATCAAGATACTCCCCATCACTGGTGATTCCGACACCAAGCGGTGCCGCAAAAGACATGATCTGGTGCGGGGAAAAACCTTCTGAATAACAGATATCAATTTCTGCCCTGCGCATTGCTTTCTGAAAATAACGCATAATATCCAGATGTCCGATAAAACGCATTACTCCGTATTTACGGAATTTAATCCTTATTTTTATCATAATGTCAACCTTACATTAACCCTTTCTTCTTTTACATTAAGTATCTCATGTAAAACATTAAGTATCTGTTCTTAACGCTCTGCCATACAAACTCCAGTTTTAAACCGGGCTGCACCACATCCGGAACAGCGCATCCTGCAGTTTGGAGTTACATTCTCTCCCATAGCATTTTGCCATTCACGTTTTAAGAATTCTTTTGTCACACCCGTATCAATAAAATCCCATGGAAATACTTCGTCGAGGGAACGTTCTCTCTTGGTGTAAAAGTCCATATCTACACCGCATTCATCAAATGCATCTAACCATCTCTGATAATCAAAATATTCGGACCACGCGTCAAATATGCCGTCATGCTCATAAACAGTACGGATCACACTTCCAACTTTACGGTCACCACGTGCTAATACACCCTCTAATACTGTCACGTCTGCTTCATGCCAGTTATATTTGATACTTTTACGGTTTAACTGTTCCTTTACCGTATCATTTACAACCTTCGCACGTGCAATATAATCTTCCGGATCATGCATGGATGCCCACTGGAACGGCGTAAAAGGCTTTGGCACGAAAAATGATGTTGAAATTGTGATCTGGCATTTACCATTCCGCCTGTCCTTCGGGATCTCATAATACCGCACCGCAATATCATTTGCCAGTTCCGGTATTGCTTTCATGTCTTCTTCTGTTTCTGTCGGAAGTCCTAACATAAAGTAAAGTTTTACCTTATTCCAGCCACCCTCGAATGCCATACCGGCACCTTCTAAGATAACCTCTTTTGTAAGTCCTTTATTGATAACATCTCTAAGCCGCTGGGAACCAGCTTCCGGGGCAAATGTCAGGCTGCTTTTTTTGATATCCTGTACTTTTCCCATAACATCTAATGAAAATGCGTCGATACGCAAAGATGGAAGTGAAATATTAACTCCCTTTCCTTTAAATTCTTCAATCAGAAATGTAACAAGTTCCTGCAGCTGTGAATAATCAGAGGAACTTAAAGAACTTAAAGAAATCTCTTCATGTCCGGTTGACTTTAACATCTTGTACGCAAGTTTCTTTAAACGTTCCACATCCTTTTCACGTGTCGGACGGTAAACCATACCAGCCTGACAGAAACGGCAGCCACGGATACATCCCCTTTGGATTTCAAGAACAACACGATCCTGTGTTGCCTTGATAAACGGTACGATCGGTTTTTCCGGGTAAACAGCCTGTGTCATATCGGTAACGATCTGCTTTGTGACTGTATGCGGTATATCCTCAAAAATCGGTTCAAATTCTGCGATCGTGCCATCTTCCTTATAACTTACTTCATATAAAGATGGTACATAAATACCAGGAATCTTTGCCGCCTCATGTAAAAACTCTTTGCGCGAAGCACCGCTCTGTTTCTTTTTTTTGTACAGATCAAGCAGTGTGTCATAGGAAACCTCTCCTTCTCCCATATAAAACAGATCAAAAAATTCTGCGATCGGTTCAGGATTATAAGTACATGGACCTCCACCGATCACGATCGGATCATCCTCTGTACGGTCTGCCGCCTCAATCGGGATCTGACTTAAATCTAAGATCTGTAAAATATTGGTATAGCACATTTCATACTGGATCGTGATTCCTAAGAAATCCGCATTTTTAACCGGCTGCTGTGATTCTAAGGAAAACAGTGGAATCTTCTCATCCTTTAAAATTTTATGCAGATCCGGCCACGGAGAATATACACGCTCACACCAGACATCCTCCCTTTTATTTAACATATCATATAAGATCTGGATACCAAGGTGTGACATTCCTATCTCGTAAACATCTGGAAAGCACATCACGAACCGGATATCAACCGCATCTTTATCTTTTATCACACTATTTAATTCGTTACCTATATAGCGTGCTGGTTTGTCGATCTTCATCAGTATCTCATCGGATAAAGCTAATTTTGTCATTTAAAAAAATCCTTTCTCTTTTCTCTCTTGCGCTCAATGTATCATAACATAATTTTTGAGATTTGTATAATAATGATTATCACAGATCATTTCTGTGACCGTCTGTGTGCTGTAACCACAAATATCCGTATGTGTATACATACAGGCTAAAAAAACTGCAAAAATGCATAAAGAAAGAAAAATACGCAGTTTTAGTGCAGCTGCAAATCCCATTTCCGGTGCAGAATACTCTGATTCTCCTGTCCGCCTTTTTTGCATGCCGTTTTCCTCATAAAAAGAGTCACGGATATTCTGCACATATTCCCTTCGTCTGTCTATTATTTGTCTGTCCATAAAAATCTCCATTCTTGCGTGTGAAAAATGTATTTTTCACACTATCCTCATTTCCAAGCCAGTCTGTCTGTATATAATTATATTACATACAAATGTTTTATATGCGGTATTAGTTTACCATAAAAATATTATGTATACTTATCGTTTTATTTTTTTCTTTCTTGAAAATGGGATCTGAAGCCATTTCAGTAATGTATTATCAAGGATCATTGCACCGAATGCCGAAATAAAAAGTGTCAGGACCATCATAACGATACAGCCACCTGCAATGCCACCGCTCAATACATCAACATGTAGCTTCTGCTTTACCACAAAATGAAGTACACCCCAGTGGATCAGTAAAATAGAATAACTGTACCGGCTGATCCACTGCACAAAAAAACTGTTTTTTGTTTTCTGAACTGCAAGTCTTTTTACCAATATAAAAATAGCTGCTGAAAATGCCATCATTGTCGGTGAATTCTGATAGATATAATCTACATAATTATTTCCGTTCCAGATCCACATACATGTTTCCAAAAAAGCAAGGAAGCCCGCCATCAAAAAAACATTTTCCATTTTTCTGCTGCATTTTTCGGCAAGAAAATATCCAAACAAAAAAGTTCCCGCAAAAGAATCTACAACGATTCCAAACACAGATTTTACCCCAAACAAGGGCAGATAAGTATCCAGCGTGCAGATGATAAATATTACTCCGATCACACCCGACAACACATTATCCGGTATATTGTGTACGATATACCGGATAAACGGTGTCAACACATACAACCAGATAATTACATAAACAAGCCAGAAATGCGGTGCCTCCACCGGGGCACCTGTTAAGATCCGTTTTAACATCAGAAACCAGTGGTCTGGTTTCAGCCAGTCAATCCCCTCTTTTGCAACAACATAGAGGATATAATAGACAACCAGAGGTATCGCTACTTTCGTGAAACGTTTTCGAAAAAAAATACCGGCCGGCTCATTTTTTACCGGAAGCAGCAACGCTCCGCTTAACATTACAAAAAGCAGATTACAGGATAAAAGAATATAATTAAAGATGGTAAGCACCCGAAATGCGATACTTCCGTATTCTGTCATGGACGCAGCAAGTGAAACTGTATGTACCCCGATCACAAATACGGTTGCTATGACACGCAGATCATCAATGTAGATCTTACGATTTTTTATATTCTTATTTCCAATAAATATTTGTTTTATTTTTTCCAGCATAGGATTCTCCCTTTTGCGGCTTTTATGTGATTATGGATTTTCCCTATTACCCAAAAAAACTTTGCCGTACTTTTCAGTATAGCAAAGTTTTTCTATTCCCTCAACCGTTGAATATGTAATTATTATCTCTGGGAAAGTTCCTGAGTAATCTCCTCCCAGGTAACTCCTTTTTCTGCCATTAAAACCATCATGTGATACATAAAATCAGATATCTCGTATTTGATATCTTCCGAATCCGGATTTTTAGCGGCAATGATGATCTCTGATGCTTCCTCTCCGATTTTCTTTAAGATCTTATCAAGTCCTTTATCAAACAGATAGTTGGTATAAGAACCTTCTTTTGGATTTGCCTTACGGTCTAAAATGATTGCATAAACATCTTCTAATACCTTAAGCGGATTCTTCTCCATGTATTCTTTTTTAACGATCTCGTTAAAGAAACAGGAACCATTTCCGGTATGACATGCCGCACCGATCTGTGATACTTTTGCTAAAATTGTGTCATAATCGCAGTCAGCAGTCAATGACTTTACATACTGGATATGACCCGATGTCATTCCTTTGATCCATAATTCCTGACGGCTTCTGCTGTAATAGGTCATCTTTCCAATATTAATCGTCGTCTCAAATGCCTCTTCATTCATATATGCAAGCATCAATACTTCATCTGTACGATAATCCTGCACGATAACCGGAACCATACCATCTGAATTTTTCTTTAAATCTGCCCATTTTAATGCAGGTTCAAAGTTGTCCATCTTAATTCCACCTGCGGAAAGCTGGGACTTTATTTCCATGATATCTGTTTCCGGATCATTGATAAAAGAACCGGCGATTCCACGCACATTTTCCCGTTTTAATGTCTCAATAATTTTTTCGTAATCACATTCCTCAAAATATACGACATAAGGAACATCCGTAATATTTTCGATCGCAGTCAGAACACCGGTATTTAAAACCAGAAGCTCATGAAAATGCTCCTGCATTTCCTCCTGATGTTTAAAAACAAAATCAACATTTGCTACTGATACGAGGATGCGTTCTTTTCCAAAACGATCGCTTGCCTCTCTTGCGATATCCATACTGTTAGATTTCGCACCGTTTACAATAACCTGCAGACATCCGGCATAAATAAACTTCTTAACATCTTCAAAACGGCTGATATTCCCGCCGGCACAGACTTTGATCTCAACATTACGATTGATGTTTTTGATCGTTTGAATATTTTTTTCATGTTCTTCATCATCCTCCGATAGATCAAAGATAATGATCTTATCAATACCACTGTCATTATAAAGACGTGCAAGGCTGATCACATCCCATCCCATCGGTTCAAAATTATCCATACCTTTTACAGCCTGTCCATTTTTCAGATAAATGGTGGCGACAATGTTTTTATGTTCCATATTATAAAACTCTCCATTCCTGCATTTTCCTGATAAGCGATATGCTTTTCTCTTTCATTGATCACAGATTCATTTCTGCAGGAATTGTCAAGTCTCCTACAGACTGCCCTTTGTGGACAGCACATCTGTGATACGCGGGTCATAACCGGTTGCTTCATCTAAAGCTCTCGCAAAAGCTTTAAACATTGCTTCGATCATATGATGATTATTGCCTCCTGACAGTACACGGATATGCAGATTCATGCCCGCCGCATAAGAAACGGCATAGAAAAATTCTTTTACCATTTCCGTATCCATATACCCCACCCGTTCTACGGTAAATTCACCGTCAAAAACAAGATACGGTCTGCCGGAAAGATCCACGGCACAAAGCACTAAAGTTTCATCCATCGGCAAAATACAGCTTCCAAAACGTTTGATGCCTTTTTTATTTTTTAGTGCTTTACGGATCGCATTGCCAAGCACGATTCCGGTATCCTCGATCGTATGATGGCAGTCTACCGCAAGATCCCCTTCTACTTTAACATCAAGATCAAAGAAACCATGTCTTGCAAAGCCGTCAAGCATATGATCAAAAAAGCCGATTCCGGTATCAATATCTGCTTTACCGGTTCCATCTATGTTCAGATTGATCTTTATATCTGTCTCTTTTGTTTTTCGTACGTACTCCGCTGTTCTTTCCATTTTATCACATTCCTCTCTAGTCTTCAAACCGTACCCGGATTGAATTTGCATGTGCAGTTAACTGCTCACATTCAGCAAACTGTACGATATCTTTATAGATCGGTTCAAGTGCCTCCCTTGAATAAGAGATAATACTTGATTTTTTGATAAAATCATCCACACTAAGCGGCGAGAAAAATTTTGCTGTTCCGTTGGTCGGCAGCACATGATTTGGTCCGGCAAAATAATCACCAAGCGGTTCACTTGAATATTCTCCGACAAAGATTGCTCCTGCATTGCGGATCTTTGTCATTGTCTCAAACGGATTCTTTGTAACAAGTTCAAGATGTTCCGATGCGATCTCATTTACCGTTGCAATGGCTTCATCCATGTTTTCTGCTACCAGAATATATCCATAATTATCTAAGGATTTCTGAATGATCTCTTTTCTGGATAACTGCGCCACAAAGCCTTCCACTTCTTTTGATACCTGCTCAGCCAAGGTTCTGCTTGTTGTGACAAGAATCGCAGAAGCCATTTCGTCATGTTCCGCCTGTGAGAGAAGATCTGCCGCAACAAATCGCGGATTTGCTGTCTCATCTGCCAATACCATGATCTCACTCGGTCCTGCGATAGAATCAATACTTACAAAACCAAATACGGCTTTTTTTGCAAGTGCCACGTAAATATTACCAGGACCTACGATCTTGTCTACTTTCGGAATACTTTCCGTACCAAATGCCAGCGCTGCGATTGCCTGTGCCCCACCGACTTTATAAATAGCATCCACACCTGCCTCTTTTGCAGCGACCAAAGTTGCCGGATTGACTTTTCCGTCTTTTCCAGGCGGCGTTGTCATAACGATTTTCTTTACACCTGCAACTTTCGCCGGAACGATATTCATAAGCACAGAAGACGGATAAACCGCCTTTCCCCCCGGTACATAGACACCGACTTTCTCTAAAGCTGTCACTTTCTGACCTAAAATAATTCCGGATTCCTCAGAGTCAAACCAGGAATACTGGCGCTGCTTCTCATGATATTTACGGATATTTACCAATGCTTTACGGATCACTGCAAGCAATTTTTCATCAACTTTCTCATATGCCTCTTTGATCTCGTCCTCTGTGACCAGGATATTTTCTGCGTTAATGTCAGCTCCGTCAAAACGCTTTGTGTAATCAAAAATCGCTGCATCACGGTTCGCTCTCACATTTTCTATGATCTCATTTACTCTGCCTTCAAATTCACCATAAGAATTCGGGCTTCTTTTTAAAAGATTTTCCAATATATTTGTTCTTGCTTCTTCTGTCAGTTCTATAATACGCATACTTCTCCTCCATTCCAGAATATCTGCTGCATCTCTTTTATTTCAGATACACTGCAGCAGACATTTTATATTATTTAATTACGGTCTTTAAATCAGAAATCAGTTTTGTAATACGCTCATTCTCCATCTTCATGCTCACCTGATTAACTACCATGCGGGCAGAAAGCGGACAGACCTCCTCAAGCACTGACAAACCATTCTCACGCAGTGTTGAACCTGTCTCTACGATATCACAGATAACCTCCGACAATCCAACGATCGGTGCTAATTCAATCGATCCATTCAGTTTGATGATCTCAACTGTCTGGTGTTTCTTATTATAAAAATAATCTTTTGCAATACGCGGATATTTGGTCGCAACACGGATCAGTTCGTGGTGGTTTAACAGTTCTTTGGCGCTTTCCGGTCCGCAGATACACATGCGGCATTTTCCAAATCCAAGATCTAATACCTCATAAATATTTCTGCCTTCCTCTAAGATCGTATCCTTTCCTACGATACCGATATCCGCAGCGCCGTATTCCACGTAAGTCGGCACATCCGGTCCCTTTGCAAGGAAAAAACGAAGTTTTAACTCTTCGTTGACGAAAATCAGCTTTCTGGTATCTTTATCCTTCATCTCCTCACAGGTGATCCCGATCTGTTCAAACATCTCTAAGGTTTTCTTTGCAAGTCTGCCCTTTCCAAGTGCAAAGGTTAAATATCTCATATCTTCCATCGTATCTGTCTCCTTACATAAATGTCACATTTACACAATGATTCTGTTCTGCGTAGGCACGATAATCTTCTTCGGTTTTTGAGATATCTCTTGCCATAAGCTCCACATTGCTGCCGCACTTACGCAGCTCCATTGCCTTTTTGACTGCCTCACTGCGCATTTCCTGTCCATAAATAATAAGTTCATTCTGATACTGCACCGGAATCTCAATCTTTTGTCTCGAAAGTGCTGCCATCAACTGGTCAATAACGATCGCAAAACCGATAGATGCAGATTCTTTTCCGAAATAAGTCAGAAGTTCATCATAACGGCCGCCTTTTACGATCGGTTCACCACTTCCAAACGTGTATCCCGCAAAAATGATACCTGTATAGTACTGGTAATTGCTTACAATCCCTAATTCCACGGAAACATATTTATCAATTCCATAAATCTTTAAAACCTGATGTAATTCTTCCAGACGTTCGATCGCGTTCAAAATACGGGGATATGCATCGGCATATTTCTTAGCTGTCTGCAGTTCATCTGCACCGGTATAGAGATTACCAAGCATTCCAAACAATGCTTTTAAATCATCGTTTAAGTTCAGGGGCTCTGCAAACTCAGTTACGCCGAAATAATTTTTATTGGAAATAAGATCATGAAGTTCTTCTTCCTGTTCCTCATTCAGACCGGCCGCATCTGTTAAGCCGCGGAAAAATTCTGCATGACCGACAGAAAGCTGAAACTCTTTCAGACCGGCTTTTTTTAAACAATCAATTACCATGGCAATGATCTCTGCATCTGCATCTACCGTAGAATCCCCTAAAAGTTCTGCACCAAGCTGTGTGCTTTCCTTTAATCTGCCCTGATAACTGTTGTTATTCAAAAATGTATTGCCCATATAACACAGGCGGATCGGCATGTTCTCCTCACCGAAATACATTGCAGCACAGCGTGCGATAGAAGGTGTAATATCCGGACGAAGTACTAACGTATTTCCTTCCCGGTCAAAAAACTTATACAGATCCTTCGAAGGTGTTGTTCCGATCTCTCTGCCAAATGTGTCAAAAAACTCAAATGTCGGTGTCTGAATCGGATGATAACCATATTGTTTCTGCACTTTTAATAATTCATCCTGTAAAATCAGCTTTTTCTCGCATTCGTCATTGTAAATGTCCCTGACACCCTCAGGTGTATGTAATAACTGTCTTTTCATCGCATCTCCATTCCGGGACGTTCTATAACAGGTGCCTCTGTTTTCTATCGTCCCTGCACACATTTTTCTTTCACTTTAGCGTGCTACCTTGTTACCATATGAAACTGTTGTTTATTATATTGGAAAACAAATGGAATGTCAATCCCTTGCCAGTAAATCTTTTTGCAGGGTATCCAGATAGGGAACCAGAACTGCCTTTCCTTTTGGGAGAAAATAATCAGGCTCTAATTCTTCATACCGGAAACTTTTTCTTCCACCCTCTTTGGCTCGGTTCCAGAATTCTAACAGCTTTACAAGACGCAGATAATAAAATTCATCCCTTGCGGTAAAACTGATCAGGAAAAATGAAATTCCTCCCTGTTTTTCATAATTTTCCATAAACGTCACCTGATGTTCATGAATATTCTGAAGAGGAAATGTATCCGTTGCACATTCTTTTGCATCAAAGCAGACCGGAATCCCCTGTACAGCACCAATGTAATCAACCGTACTTTTCTGGTCAAAATATGCCAGAGTGATATGTCTGGTTTCCTTGTCAATGTTGATCGGTGTGATCGGCGTTGGCACTTTCTGGATCAGTGCAAGTCCGTTTGCCAGATAGGTTTCATTGGTACGGTTGATAAATTCTTCTAAGGTAGAACCGCGGAGTCCTCTTGAGTTCCAGGTTGCCATGATAATACTCCATTTCTGCCCATCTTTTGGGCATTCTGCTTTTACATGCAGGTTTTGCATGCAGCTACAAATGATCTACAAGGTTTTTTATGATTGATTTTCAATTATTTTCCATGCCCGTTCAAACTCACTGCCACATGGTGCCGTGATCTCTTTTCCATCCTCAAATACAAAACGACTCGCATGGAGAAGCTGGGATGTTATATTCGCATTTTTCTTAAAATATACGTTAACATCAGAATTTCCATATTTATAATCTCCGATGATCGGATGCCCGGTTGATGCAAGATGCGCACGGATCTGATGCGACCGTCCGGTCATCAGATGTACTTCAAGTTCAGTATAACCACCCCTGCAGCGTATCGGGCGGTACTCCGTTTCGATTGGAAGCCATTCCCCCACAGAAGGCTTTGTTTTTCGGATCAAAACCTGATTTTCCGTTTCATCTTTTTGCAGATATCCTTTCAGATAAGAAGATTCTTTTACCGTTCCCCTTACGATACAACGGTAATATTTCTGTACAGTACGCTCTTTTAGGGCTTTTGCCATATTCTGAAGTCCCTTTAAGGTTTTTCCGGCAGCCAGCAGTCCTGACGTATTACGGTCAAGTCGGTTACAGATGGACGGACGGAATGTCCGGAATGAACTTTCTGTCAGTTCTCCCTTAGCGATCAGATATGCAAGAATATATTCATTTGCCGAAATATCCTCCGGTTTTGCTTTTTGTGAAAGCATCCCCGTTGGTTTATTGATAAAAATAATATCTTTGTCTTCATAAACAACCTGAAGTTTACGTTTTCCTGACGTAAATTCCTTCGAAAGTACATTAAGTGCCTCATATTCCGGGTTAGATGTTGTACTTCCACTGAATTTTTCGAAGGTTTCATCTGAGAAAAACAGTTTTACATCATCACCTTTATTGAGTTTTTCCGTTCCATCTGCCTTTTTCCCATTTAAAGTAATGTTCTTTTTCCGGAGCATTTTGTATATAAAGCTGCCCGGCGCATTGCCAAGCAGCTTTTTTAAATATTTGTCGAAACGCTGTCCCGCTTCGTTGTCATTAATTTTAAATTCACGCATTGATTTTTCTTTCTATTTCTTTTTATGAATATTGCGGATCGTCTTTTTCTTCTTTGCACCGGTACTCTGTCTGGCTCTGTTTCCGGCTGTAGCCGTCCGTCTGTCGTTTTTTGCACCATTCCTGCGGAAAGTATTTTCTCCCTGATGTTCTCTTCGCGGACGGATCAGGCAATGTTTATCATATCCGATCAGATCAGTTCTTCCGGCTTTTGTGAGAGCTTCAACCACCAGATCATAATTTTTCGGATTCCGGTACTGGATCAGGGCTCTCTGCATTGCCTTCTCGTGCGGATTGACGGCAACATAAACCGGCTCCATCGTACGCGGATCTAATCCCGTATAGTACATACAGGTCGAAATCGTTGAAGGCGTCGGATAAAAATCCTGCACCTGTTCCGGCATATACCCAAGATCCCGTAAAAATTCAGCCAGCTCTACTGCTTCTTTTAAAGTAGAACCCGGATGGGAGGACATCAGGTACGGAACCAGATACTGTTTTTTACCCAGTTTTTCATTCATGTCCTTATATGCCTTCACAAATTTCTTGTAGACCTCAACACTCGGTTTTCCCATCTTCTCTAATACAGCATTCGATATATGTTCCGGTGCAACCTTAAGCTGACCGCTGACGTGATGTTCACAGAGTTCACGTAAAAAAGTACGGTCTTCATCATAGATCAGATAATCAAACCGGATACCTGAACGAATAAAAACTTTTTTTACATTTGGAAGCTGTCTTAACTTCCGAAGCAGGGAAAGATAATCTTTGTGGTCTACTTTCAGATTTTTGCACGGCTGCGGAAACAGACACTGCTTATGAGGACACACACCTTTGGTGAGCTGCTTGTCACATGCCGGTGCACGGAAATTTGCCGTTGGCCCTCCTACATCATGAATATATCCTTTAAAGTCCGGCTCCCAGACGATCTGGTTTGCCTCCGCTAAAATGGATTCATGGCTCCTGGTCTGAATAATGCGTCCCTGATGGAATGTCAATGCACAGAAACTGCATCCACCATAACAGCCACGGTTGCTGACTAAAGAAAACTTTACTTCTTCAATCGCAGGTACCCCGCCTGCTTCCTCATAAGACGGATGGTATGTTCTCATATAAGGAAGCGAATATACCTGATCCATCTCACTCTGTGTCAGAGGTTTTGATGGCGGATTCTGTACCACAAACATTTTGCCGTCATAAGTTTCGAACAGACGTTTTGCCACAAACGGGTCTGTATTGCTGTACTGTACATAAAAACTCTTTGCATATTCTTTTTTGTCTGCAAGCAGTGCTTCATAATGAGGCAGTTCGATCGCATCATAGATGTCTTCACGTTTTCTGGTCTTATATACAGTACCATCAATAAATGTAATATCTTTAATGTCAAGACCACTGTCTAGGGCATCTGCAATTTCTATGATACTGTGTTCACCCATACCATAGGAAATGATGTCTGCGCCGGAATCTAAAAGAATTGAACGTTTTAATTTATTCGACCAGTAATCATAATGTGCAAGCCTTCTTAAACTCGCCTCAATCCCACCAATGATGATCGGTTTATGTTTATAGGTCTGCCGGATCAGATTACAATAGACGATCGTTGCATAATCCGGACGTTTTCCCATTACACCTCCCGGTGTGAAGGCATCATTCTGTCTTCTTTTTTTCGAAACAGAATAATGATTTACCATGGAATCCATATTTCCCGCGGAAACAAGAAATCCAAGCCGGGGTTCACCTAAAATATTGATGGATTCTTTATCATGCCAGTCAGGCTGCGCAATAATTCCGACTTTATAGCCATGCGCCTCTAATAAACGCGATATGATTGCATGTCCAAATGACGGATGATCCACATAAGCATCACCACACACATAAACAAAATCAAGCTGGTCTATGCCGGCTTCTCTCATGTCCTCTTTGCTGATTGGTAAAAAACCGTTTTTCATGTTAATCCTCATTTCTGTATGTTACGTTACAGGCAATTTAAATATCCGATATACCTCTGCCTGTTTTGTCTTTTTTTCTTATCTTACATTACGCAGCCGCTGTAATTCCGGTTCTGTCAATGGACGATATTCACCGGGCGCAAGATCATCCGGCAGAACAAGTGTACCCATTTCCACACGTTTCAGATAAGTAACCTTCTTCCCGACCGCCTCAAACATCCGTTTGACCTGATGAAACTTCCCTTCTGTAATTGTTAACCTGATCTTTGAATTGTCACCCTGATGCAGAATCTCCAGAAGTGCCGGTTTTGTAGGCTTCTCCTCACCTATGTCAACTCCATTTTTAAAAAGGTTAACATCTTCTTCTGTGACCAGTCCGTCAATTTCTGCATAGTAAACCTTCGAAACATGCTTCGTTGGACTAAGCAGATCATGCGCTAATGCTCCATCATTTGTGATAAGCAGCAATCCTTCGGTATCAATATCAAGTCTTCCTACCGGAAAAAGATCATGCCTGGCAGTGTCAGTCAGATAGTCCATAACTGTCCGGTGCAGATTATCTTCTGTTGCACTCACACAGCCAGCCGGTTTATGGAATAGATAATATTCATACTCTGTATACGTGAGTGGGTTTCCGCGATAACATACCGTATCATTTTTTTCATCCACCTTTTGTTCCGGTTTCTTTATCACTTCCCCATTTACGGTGACAAGACCGGAACGGATATATTTTTTTACTTCACTTCTGCTCCCTGTTCCAAGTTCGGTCAGCAATTTATCCAGCCGCATGTTTTCTCCATTCTTTCAGATGCATCTGTATAGATCAGCTCTTATTTTCTGTATTTGTGTTATGTTCACAATCATATTGCCTGAAAAATTTATAACTTACCTGAGTACGCCGCCCTGTCTTTCCCATAAATAAGATAGCATTGGATATGAATTGACAGAAAACTCCGTTCCATTTTTATCATTCATATAAATCCCCATATGAAGGTGAACCACAAAATTCCCAGTTGTTCCCTCCACGTCGCTGTAGCCGGTATCTCCCATAAATCCAAGGAATGTCCCAGCCGATATCTGTTCACCGATCTGAAAATCTTTTGCATACTCTGCCAGATGAGCATAATAAAAATATGCTCCGGACGGACTGCGGATTCCGATCCGGTAGCCGCCAAGACGCAGCCAGCCTATATTTTCCACGACACCGTCCGTCATGCTGTAGACCGGATATATTCCGCGCACATTTTCAGATGCCATAATATCGCATCCTTCATGACCACGGTCACCGCCAAAAGTCCGGCTCTGCATCCAGCTGTTTTCAAAACCGACCGTATCATCTGGTTTTCCCACAATTTTTCCAACCGGGAAACACAAAAGATCACTCCAGGCACATTTGACATATTCCTTTATTTCTGAAAATTCATCACCACGATATTTTTTTGCATCAGAAAGCTGCTCTTTCAATATCCGAGGATCTGTTATCTGACAGTCTGATGCAAAATACATCGTCAGTAATTCACTGAATTTGTCAATATCTGATTCCGCGGCATCAAAAAAGGTATCGCTCTGATCTTTTGTTAGGTTATGGTTCCGCAGATTGTCAAATGCCTTTTCATAAGAAAAACAGTTTCTCCTGTGTGCACTCTCTGATATTTCTTCTGTCAAAAGTACCTGAAGCACTGCCATTCCAAGTAAAAACAGGCACTGCCATAATCTGACTTTTTTCATAAGATCAGCCTGGACTCCCTCATTTTATTTGTGATATTAATTTTTACTATTTACATCTCTTTAAAAATTCCACGATCAGTTTCCATACCTTTTCCGTAGAAGAAATGCTGAGACGTTCTTTTGGTGTATGAATATCAAAATTATCCGGTCCAAAAGAAACACAGTCTAAATCTGCGATCTTGCCAGATAAAATACCACACTCAAGTCCCGCATGAATTGCTTCAAATACCGGCTCTTCATGGAACAATTCTTCATATACCGCACTGATTCCCTCACGGATATCTGACTCGGCACGATATTCCCATGCCGGATAATCTCCGCTTACAGAAATCTCACCACCCAAAAACTCAGCTAAGTATTCTAATTTGTCTTTTAATTCTTCTTTTCTGGTAGAAACGCTGCTTCGTACAGAAGCCGTCAGCTCCAGAGCATCTTTGGTCAGTTTCATGATTCCCGTATTTAAAGATGTTTCAACCAGTCCAGGCATTACCATGCTCATATGCTGTACACCATTTGGTACATTGCGCAGATAGAATATCACTTTTGTCATGGAAGAATAAGATAATACATCATATTCGCCTGCTCCATTTTCTTTTACTTCAATGCAGACAGCCGGATCTGAAACAGCATATTCTTTTTTAAAGATATTCTCTAATTCCGAAACATAATCCAGAAATTCTGTCTTTTTTTCCTCCGGGATAACAATTTCTGCTTCACTCTCACGTGGGATTGCATTATCTTTTAATCCGCCTGCAAGTGAAACAATTGCCATTTCCATACGATCAAAAAAATATTTCAATACGCGTCCCATCAGAATGTTTGCATTTGCATGTTCTTTATCAATCTCACTGCCAGAGTGACCGCCCTCTAAACCGGTTACAGTCAGCCCCACACTATACCCCTGCTGTGTCTGCCATGTTACTGGGATCACCGTGTCCACGGTCATGCCTCCGGCACAGCTTGTCAGGAAATGACCTTCCACATCAGAGTCAATATTTAACATCTTGTGGCCTTTTAACATGGAAAGGTCTATAACTTCTGCCCCAAGCATACCGATCTCTTCATCTACCGTGATCACAGCTTCCAGCCTCGGATGTGCGATTTCCGGTGAATCCATGATTGCCAGTATATAGGCAACTGCAATACCATCATCACCGCCTAATGTCGTTCCTCTTGCTTTTAAGAAATCGCCATCCACATAAAGATCAAGACCATCTTTTTCAAAATCAATCTCCACGCCCTTTTCTTTTTCGCAGACCATATCCATATGTCCCTGCATGATGATCGGATCTGCATTTTCATAACCGGCAGATGCCTCCTTTATGATCACAATATTGTTTGCCTCATCCTGGTAATATTCCAATTCATGCTCTTTTGCAAAAGAAACCAGATAATCACTGATCTGTTTTGTGTTTCTTGAGCCATGCGGAATCTCTGCTAATTTTTCAAAATATGCAAATACTTTTTTTGATTCTAACTCTGGTAAATTTAATTTGTTCTTCATAGACGCCTCCTGTTTCTCATATATTCTAATATGAAAAAAAAATTATTATTCTTGTATATCCTTATTTTTGTTATTTATATTTTATTTTTCCCCAAAAGCGCAGTAACTGCAGCTGCAAATGGACTCATTCTGTGGTATGAGCGTGTGCTTCCCTCTCTACTGCCATTTGCTATTTTATCCAATATACTGATCTACTCCGGTTTTACGGAATATCTCGTAAAACTCTTTTATCCTTTTCTCCGCCTGATCTTACCAACCAGCAGAAACGGTTCGTTTGTATTACTTTCAGGTTTTCTGTTTGGTTTTCCAATGGGAAGTAAAAACTGTGCTGAAATGTTAAAATGCGGGCAACTGGAATACATAGAAGCAAACATACTGTTTATGGTTACAAACAATATCAGTCCTGTATTTATCAGCGGTTATATCCTCTGTCAGGAGCTCCAGATGCCTTCTCTGATCTTTCTCAGCTATCTGGTGTTATTTCTTCCTCCCATTATCACCGGGAGAATTCTGTTCGCCATCGTACAAAGGAGAAGAAAAACACTTGCCAGGCAAAACAGTAAAAACATCAGCACATACAAAAAGCCAGCATCTGGATCTCAAATAAATTTTAAAATCATAGACGCCGGCATCATGAACGGTTTCGAAACATTAACCAGACTTGGAGGTTATATTATGCTGTTTTCCATGATTTCTTCCATGCTTCAGCTGATTCCATTTCCGGAAAGCATAAATCTGATGCTCTGCGGATTTACAGAAATCACAAACGGTATCAAAGCCGTGAGTCAGTCATCTCTCTCACCTGCACACCGCTACACACTTGCCATGGCATTTACCGCTTTCGGCGGGCTCTCCGGTCTGGCACAAACTGGTTCAATGATAAAAGGAACCAGTCTCTCCATCAAAACATATGGAATGTTTAAACTTATCATGACCGTAATTACTGCTGTTCTGGCATGGGCTGCTGTATCTCTTGTGTATCCGGCTGCTGTTCTTCCTGCAGGTCTGCCGTAGGATTCAACTCGGCACGATTTGTGGTGACAACATCAAGAAATCCCTGCAGAGCACTCATATATGCCTCGCTTCTTGCCTTTGAAGAATCCATTGCATGCGAGATCGTGCTCTCTAAATTCTTTAAAATATCGTCTGTATACTGCATAGCGCCCATACGGATGTTATTGGCATCATTGGTCGCATTGTCTAAGATCTCCTGTGCCTGCTTCGTTGCGATCATGACAACTTCATTTGCCTGTGCATATGCCTGCTGCATAATTTCATGCTCGCTGACAAGTTCATCGGTTTTCACCTGCGCCTGGGCGATGATTGCATCCGCTTTTGCCTGTGCATCTGCTAAGATTGCCTCTTTATTGCTGATAATCTTCTGATATCGCTTGATCTCATCCGGAGTCTTACTACGGAGTTCATTTAATAATTCTTCCATAGTCTCACGGTTTACAATGATCTTAGACGGTGCAAAGGCCTGTGTCTTACAGCCGTCAATATAATCTTCGATCTCATCTATTATCTGTTCAATTCTGCTGGCCATAGTAACCACTCCTTATTTTTTAATCTGATACTTTTCATAAATCCGGTCTATAAAACGTGTCGGCACAAACTTGGATAAATCTCCTCCATAAGATGCAAATTCTTTCACGATCGTAGAACTCAGATAAGAATACTGGAGACTGGTTGTCAGAAAAATCGTCTCTACTTCCGGATTTTCCACATGATTTGTCTGTGCTATCTGCAGCTCATATTCAAAATCGGTTACAGCCCTGAGTCCTCTTACAATGATCGTTGCGTCAATTTCCCTCATATAATCAACTAACAGACCATCAAAACATGTCACTGTAACATTTGGCATAGAATCCGTCATCTCTTTAATCATACTAACACGTTCATCTAAAGAAAACAACGAATTTTTTGCGCTGTTATTAAGTACCCCGACAACAAGTTCGTCCACAATTTTAGCAGATCGTTCTATAATATCTAAATGACCTAATGTCAGCGGATCAAAACTTCCCGGATAAATTGCTTTTTTCATAGGTTCCTCCCATACAGATGGATCACATAATTTTCTCTAGTTGTTTCTGATGATAAATGCATGTTCATTTGTCTTATATGTCTTTAAGCGTTTTAATGTATATCCCATGTCTGACAGATAGTCAAATGACGTATCGAGAGAAGCCTCAACAATGATCATCCCATTTTCTTTTAAAAGTGAGGAGTCTTTCAGGTAAGTTAACACCTCATATTCCAGTTCCTGTTTATATGGAGGATCCATAAAGATGATATCAAACCGGTATTTTCCTTCCATCGCTCTTAAAGCAGATAAAACATCCGAATTATATAATTTCGTCTCTTTTGTGAACTTTGTAAATTGAATATTATCCTCTACACATGCAGCCGCCTTTTTATTATTTTCAACAAAAACCGCATACTGTGCCCCCCTGCTGACTGCCTCAAGTCCCATCTGTCCGCTTCCGGCAAACAGATCTAAAAAATAACATCCCGGAACCTCGTCCTGTATGATATTAAACAAAGTTTCTTTGATACGGTCAGTGGTAGGTCTGGTGTCAAGTCCCTCTACTGTCTTTAAAGGAAGGCTTCTCGCTGTTCCTGCAATAATTCTCATATTACACTCCATTCTTGCCCGTATTCAGGGCATCTCAAGTTTGTGCGCAAGCACAAATCTTGCGTGTAAAAAATCTTTGATTTTTCACACTAATCTCCATTATACTCTTTTTCTATACATTTCTTTAGCAGTAAAAGTGCACTCTCTGCAGCACTTTTTCTTACATCCATGCGGTTACCGGAAAACAAATGACGTTCCGTCACTGTTTTTCCATTCAGATAACAACCGATAAAAACCAGTCCGACCGGGCACTCTTTTGTTCCACCGTCCGGTCCCGCAACGCCTGTCACGGACACGGCAGCCATGGTTCCTGCTGTTTTTGCTGCCGAAGAAGCCATATCTGCTGCTGTCTCACTGCTCACCACGCCATAAGTGTCAATGGTTTCAGGTGCAACATGTATCATTTTTACTTTTGCTTCGTTCGAATATGTCACATAGCCTTCGGTAAAGAATTCTGAAATTCCCGGAACATTGATCAACGTCGATGCGATCATCCCACCGGTAGCGGATTCAGCCGTGGTAATCGTGATTTGATATTTTTTTAACAAACTATAAATGGAATATTCCAGCGGCTCCTGTGCCACATTTTTCCCGGTACAGGAATCACTGGAATCATATACATGTTCAGCCAACTGCTATTCTCCTATTTCTGCTCTTTTAAAACATTTTTGTTCTTGGCAATATAGTCGATCAAAGATACAACTGTAAGTATAAGTGCAATGTATGTAAGAACCGTGCCAAGCACTGCAAAAAACTGATTTGGGATATCTAAGATCAATACGATCACCATCAGCATCTGGAAAACCGTTTTAAATTTTCCCCAATAGCTGGCAGCAATTACAATTCCATTGTCGGCCGCAACCAGACGAAATCCGCTGATAATAAATTCTCTCGCGATGATAATGATAACGATCCATGCTGCAAGCTGTCCTTTTTCAATCAGACAGATCATTGCTGAGCAGACAAGCAGTTTGTCTGCCAGCGGATCCATAAATTTTCCAAAATCAGTAACCAGGTTATATTTTCTCGCAATCTTACCATCTAACATATCAGTAAGGCTTGCAATAATGAAAATTGCTACTGCAATATAATTTCCATAACCTTCAAAATACGGAGCAAGCATAAAAAAAACAAAAAACGGAATCAATATCATACGCATTACTGTCAGTTTATTTGGTAAATTCATAATTTACACTCTCCATTCTGCACAATAAATTTTAAATACGATCAGATCAATTCTCCAATCAGATCATACTCATAAGCACCGGTCACACGTACCTTTGCAATATCTCCAGTCATGAGTTCTTCATCTGTGTTGATAAAAATGTAGCCATCCACATCAGGCGCATCACGGTAAGTTCTTCCGACGTATGCATTTTCATCGCTCACTTTTCCTTCAATGAAAACGTATAACTCCCTGCCTTTCATAGTCTCATTTTTATCAAAAATGATCTCTTCCTGCAGCTCCATGACATCCGCCTGCCAGTCTTTTTTCAGTTCTTCGTCAACCTGATCTGCAAACTCAGCAGCAGGTGTTCCTTCTTCCGGCGAATACGTAAAAGCTCCGAGACGGTCAAACTCCATATCATTGATAAACTGCATCAATTCTTCATGCATTTCCTGCGTTTCGCCTGGAAAGCCACAGATCAGTGTAGTACGCAGTGTAATATCCGGAATACGTTCACGTAAATGCGTAATTATCCGTACCAGATCAGCATTGTTTGTTCTTCGTCCCATACGTTTTAATATGGTATCGTTTGCATGCTGGATCGGAATATCCAGATAATGGCACACTTTCTCATTGCGGATCATTGCATCAATAAGGTCTTCGTATATTTCTTCCGGATAACAATACATGATACGGATCCAGAACAGACCATCAATTTTGTTTAATTCATCTAACAGGCGATGCAGTGACTTTTCACCATAGAGGTCTACTCCATAAAGTGTGGTCTCCTGTGCTACTAAGATAAGTTCTTTTGCTCCGGCAGCAACCAGCTCTTTTGCCTGTGCGATCAGATCTTCCATCGGAACACTGCGGTAATTACCACGGATGTACGGAATGATACAATAAGTACATCGTTTATTACATCCCTCTGCGATCTTTAAATACGCAAAATGTCCACCTGTTGTCACAGACCGTTTTGTATGCAGTGTCGGAAGTCCCTCTAATGTTTTAAAATTTTCATAGTGTTTGCCCTCTAAGGACTGATGAACTGCGTTTACAATGTCTTCGTAGGAATTCGTACCAAGGATTGCATCCACCTCCGGGATTTCCTTGATAATCTCCTCTTTATAGCGCTGTGCAAGACATCCTGTCACAATCAGGGCTTTTAACCTGGCTTCTTTTTTCAGTTCTGACATCTCAAGGATGGTATTGATGCTTTCCTCTTTTGCATCATTGATAAAACAGCAGGTATTGACAATAATTATGTCCGCCTCCCGCTCATCATCCGTCATTTCGATCCCATCATCCCTTAACATGCCAAGCATAAACTCTGTGTCGACTAAATTTTTGTCACATCCGAGTGATACAAATAAAAGTTTTAAATTATTCTTCATCCGATGACTCCGGTAAAATCTTTACTTTTCCTTCATAAAGTTCTTCTACTGCGATAGATAATGGTTTCGGGCATACTTTCTTCTCTGCCATCGGCTCATCACCTGCAATAATCTGGCGTGCTCTTTTTGCCGCTGCGATCACAATAGAATAACGGCTGTTTACAACCGGCTCCTCGCCGATCTCCACACCGTCATTTACAACTTTCATTAATTCTACATAAGATGGATGTATCATAATAATTCCCCTTTCTTTGCGCATTGCGCATATGGCGGTTACCCGCACTTAAATTCTTATATTTATGCTACAGATAGTAATCTGTGTCATGGACAAACTATTTTGAAAATGCTTTTAGTTCATTCCGCATTTCCTGTATCGCTGTCGTATTTCGATTCACGCGGTAATGTTCATTTTTTATGATCTGATGAACTTCCTCCACGCATTCTTCTAATATATCATTGACCACAAGATAATCATAGGACTCAATGCCCTCTGCCTCTTCAACAGCTCTCGCCAGTCTTGACTCAATTACATCCATGGTCTCTGTTCCTCTGCCTACCAGACGATTTTTTAACTCTCCGGCGCTTGGCGGAGTCACAAACAAAAGTAACGTATCCGGAAACTTTTCTCTGACTTTCAGTGCTCCCTGGATCTCGATCTCTAAGATGACATCTTTCCCGGCTTCTAACTGTTCTTCCACATATGCTTTCGGTGTTCCGTAATAATTGCCAACGAACTGGGCATATTCGATCAATGCATCTTCTTCTATCATCTGTTCAAACTGTTCTCTGGTGCGGAAAAAATATTCCACACCATCTGTTTCGCCCGGTCTTGGATTTCTTGTTGTGGCTGAGATAGAAAGTGCATAGCTGTCAGCATATTTTTTCATCAGTTCTTTCATGATGGTTCCTTTTCCAGAACCGGAAAATCCGGATACCACCGTAAGGATTCCTCTATTCTTTCGCATCATCATATACCTCTGTCACATTGCCGTTAAACCGGCCTGCAAGTGTCTCCGGCTGCAATGCTGATAAAATGATCTTATTATTTTCTGTAAAAATGACACTTTTCGTTCTGCGTCCCTGTGTCGCATCGATCAGATTTTCCTGTTCCTTGCCTTTCTGTACCATACGCTTTGCCGGTGCAGAATCTAAGGATACGATGCAGACAATCTTATCGGTATTGACCATATTGCCGAATCCGATATTCATTAACTTTGCCATACACCACCGCCCTATTCTATATTCTGAATCTGTTCCCTGACTTTTTCGATATCCGTCTTTAAGCTGATACCGATATCAGAAATTTCAAGATCATTCGTCTTAGAAAGGATCGTATTGGCTTCGCGGTTCATCTCCTGTGCGATAAAATCAAGCTTTCTGCCCACACTTCCGCCTGTCTCTAAAGTATCTTTGGTACTCTTAATATGACTGCGCAGCCGGACTGTCTCTTCATCCACACAGATCTTATCCGCAAAAATTGTTACTTCTGTTGCAATTCTTGCATCATCAATCTGACGGTCACCTAACAACTCAGCCACTTTAGCTTCTAAACGTTCCCGATATTCTTTAATGATCATAGGAGAACGTTCCTCGATAAAGTCAACATAAGAAAGCATGCCATCAAGTTTCTCGCACAAATCTTTCTTTAAATGTTCGCCTTCTTTGATCCGGCTCTCCACGAGCTGCTCTGCTGCACCACGTATCGCCCTTTCAAGTCCCATCCAAAGCGATTTTTCATCGATACTCTGTTCTTCCATGGCAAACACTTCCGGATATCTTGAAAGCGTACTCACACGGATATCATTATCAAGTCCGAACTTCTCAGCCATCTGATTTAAATATGTCAGATACTGGGCTGCAAGTGCTTCATTGTATTTTAATGAAACATTATCCTGCGTAAAATCTTCATAACTGATAAAGATATCGACTTTTCCCCGTTCCATATACTCTTTCAAAAGAGTGCGGATCGCACTTTCAAAGAAATTCAGCTTTTTGGGCATCTTGATATTAACATCGAGATAACGGTGATTGACCGCTTTTATCTCTACTGTAAATTTACGGTCTTCATCCGCAAATTCACACCGGCCGAAACCGGTCATACTTTTTATCATATCTTTCTCCGTTTCTGCAAAATAACCTGTCACGTAAAAATCACTTATGCATCACGGCTTCATCTCTTTCTCGTATGCATAAGTGATTTTATTATAAAGCGAATTTGGTTTCAAGTCAATATAGCGGATTTTTTATTTTACTTTAATTTTCAGACTGCAACGACTATTTATGTTTTTCATCATATTGCTTTCTGTGCTTCCATGCAAAGAAAAGTGCAGCGCCAACAACAAAAACAAGAACTACATAATGCAACATCATTTTGTATAGAAACTATACACATACATATGGAGGTATGTATGATTGCAGACAAAATTAAGCTTTTACGGGAAGCAAGTCATCTGACACAGACAGAGCTTGCAAAAAAGTTAAACATCACGCGAAGCTGCGTCAATGCCTGGGAAATGGGTATTTCCGTTCCATCTACCACTTACCTGATCGAACTCGCCTTACTTTTTCATGTTTCTACAGACTTTTTACTAGGCTTAGAACAAAATAATACCATTGATATTTCCACGCTTTCTGAACGTGAAGCTGTACTAGTCTATGAATTGGTGGATTATTTTACTTCACAAAAAAAGATGTTGTCGGCTGACAACATCTTTTTGGGTTGGCAATATTACTTTCTTACTGTTCATACGGAAGTAATTCCGCAAGATATCCTTTCTTTTTGAGTGCTTCCTCTATCTCATTTAACACTTCTTCACTCTCAGCGCTGATCTTATGAAAATGATATCCAGACGTCACATTGAGAAGTGGTGTTGATTTTCCTGTTTTTAAATCATCCATAAAATTCTGCACATCACGCCTGCTCTTGATGTTTAACGAGGCATCTAACTTTCCATAAACCCGGTGATTGACCATGACATTGACCACACAGCCACCAAGATCAACGATTGTGGTAAGTTCATCCTCCACCTGTTCATTGGTATGACAGACTTTAAATATCTTAGACGCCTGTTTCGGCTCATCTAACAAATATCCCCTTGCCGTAGAAATAATCGGATACCCTTGTGTGCGGAGAAGTGCAATATCCTGTACCACAACCTGTCTGCTGACACCTGTTTTCTTTCCAAGTGCTGTACCCGACACCGGTGTATCTGCTTCCCGTATCATGGTAAGGATTTCTTTTCTTCTGTCTGTTCCGGTCATTTCTTTTTCCATTTACGATCCTCTCCTTTTTGACTCTCCACTTATTTTAGCTGAATCTGTTTATTTTTACAAGCGTTACTGAAGGGAATCTGTTACTTTCAAATGTTTCAGACTGACATCTAAGATCGGTGCAGAATGTGTCAGTGCACCACTGGAAACATAATCAACGCCAAGCTCTGTGATCGTCCTGATATTTTCTTTTGTGATATTTCCGGAACACTCTGTCTTTGCTCTTCCAGCGATCAGACGGATTGCCTCCGCCATCTGTTCCGGTGTCATATTATCAAGCATAATGATGTCTGCACCAGCTTTCACAGCTTCTTTTACCATATCAAGATTTTCTGTTTCCACCTCAATCTTACGGACAAACGGAGCATAGGCTTTTGCCGCAAGAACTGCCTCTTTTACACCACCTGCCGCGTCAATATGATTATCTTTTAACAGCACACCGTCAGACAAATTGTAGCGATGATTCTGTCCACCACCCACGCAGACCGCATATTTTTCAAAAATACGCATACATGGTGTGGTCTTTCTTGTATCAAGCAGTGTTGTACTGCTGCCTTCTAATAACTGCGCAACCTCACGTGTATATGTTGCAATACCACTCAGACGCTGTAAATAATTAAGGGCTGTACGTTCTCCAGATAAAAGCACACGCACATCTCCCTTTACCGTTGCAAGAAGCTGTCCCTTTTTAACAGCATCACCGTCTTTTACCTCAGTACCATCCTGTTTTTTTGCCCATATCACTTTTGTAGAAGCATCTAACATGGTAAATACACGCTCAAATACCGGAAGGCCTGCGATCACGCCATCCTGTTTGCAGATCAGTTCCACCTCTCCGGCTTTATATTCCGGCATTACTGCGTTAGTGGATACATCCTCACTGTGAATATCTTCCTCTAAGGCAAGACGGATATATTTGTCAGCAACAAGCTGCATGGTAATTGGATTCAAATTCATGATCTTTATTTCCTTTCTCTTCGTTTTGTATTTTTATTGCTGCACGTTTTGCAAATACAAGGCTTTCTAACAGACTGTTGCTTGCAAGACGGTTTTTTCCGTGAACACCATTGCAGCTTGTTTCCCCGGCTGCGTAAAGATGCGGCATTGTAGTCATGGAATCACGGTCCACATGAACACCACCCATAAAATAATGCTGTGCCGGTACGATCGGTGCCGGTTCTTTCAACAGATCATAGCCTTCTTCTAAACAGCGCTCATATATGTGTGGAAAATGTTTTAAAATAATTTCTTTTGGAACATGTGCAAATGAAATCCATTCATGTTCCACACCTTCTTTTTTCATCTCTTCCTGAATCGCTTTGGTCACAACATCACGCGGCAGAAGTTCATTAACAAAACGTTCTCCTTTGTGATTGAGCAGAATCGCTCCCTCTCCCCTTGCTGATTCCGAGATCAGAAAACTTCTTCCGGGTTTTTTGCTGTAAAGACAGGTCGGGTGGATCTGTACATAGTCCATGTGTTCAAGTTCCACACCATGTTTTTCGGCAATCCGGCATGCATCGCCGGTCAGGATTGGAAAATTAGTGGAATGTTCATAAAGTCCGCCAATTCCTCCCGTCGCCATGATCGTGTTTTTGGCATGGATATGTAGTGTCCCGCCTTCTTTTGTTTCTGCAGCCATACCGGTACATTTTCCACCATCCACCAAAATATCTGTCATTGTCGTATATTCTAAAATGGTTACATTAGAACATTTTTTTACATGCGATAAAAGTGTCGTCGTAATTTCTTTTCCGGTAATATCCTCGTGAAAACAAATTCTTGGTCTTGAGTGTGCTCCCTCTCTGGTATATGCAAGGCTGCCATCCGGATTCTTTGCAAACCGTACACCAAAATTCAGCAGATCATTGATCACATCCCTGCTGGAACGTATCATGATATCAACGCTCTCTTTCCGGTTTTCATAATGCCCTGCCCGCATGGTATCTTCAAAATACGAATCGTAATCCTCTTCATCCCGTAATACACAGATTCCTCCCTGTGCCAGCATGGAATCACAGCTTTCTAAGTCTTCTTTTGAAAGCATAAGAACACTCATTTCTTCTGGCAGATTTAAAGCTGCATAAAGTCCTGCCACACCACATCCTGCAATTGCCACGTCGTAATACAGATTTCTCATATCTGACCTCATTTCTGTGCTGCCACCTGATATAATTTATATTTTACAGCACACATTACTTTTATTTTCCTGCAAGTTCTAACATTCTCGCCAGTGCATTTTTTGCTGCTTTTTCCGTTTCCGGTTTCGCATGGATTTCATTCTCTCCCGTTTTTAAAACATGAAGCACTTTTTCAGGCGTGATTTTTTTCATATTCACACAGGTCGGTATCGTCTCCGGGAAATAAAATTCTGCATCCGGTCTGCGCTCTTTTAATTTTGTAAGAACTCCACACTCCGTACCAATGATAAATTCTTTGTCACTGCTCTCACCGGCGAAATTGATAATTCCGCTTGTGGAACCGATAAAATCTGCAATCTCAATAATTTTACGGTTACATTCCGGATGAACCAGAACTTTTGCATCCGGGTGCTCTGCCTTTAAGTCAAGCAATTCCTCTGCCTGCATAAATTCATGCACAATGCAGAATCCCTCGTTGTAAATAAATTCTTTTTCCGGTACTGCTGCTGCAACAAAATGAGCCAGATTCCGGTCCGGAATGAATAAAATATGTTTGTTCGGCAGATTTTTTACGATCTTTACCGCATTTGCGGAGGTCACACATACATCAGACCATGATTTAATCTCCTGTGTTGAATTGATATAACACACAACTGCCAGATCCTCATACTGGTTTCTCGCCGCTTCGACAGTTTCTTCTGTCACCATATGTGCCATCGGACAATCTGCAGCAAGATCCGGCATCAATACCGTTTTATCCGGATTTAATAGTTTTGCGCTCTCGCCCATAAATGTCACTCCGCAGAGTACAATTGTCTTATTATCAAGTTCTGTTGCCTTTTTACTCAGAAAATAAGAATCTCCGATATAATCAGCAAGCGCCTGTACCTCCGGTCTTACATAATAATGTGCTAAAATCACAGCATCTCTTTTCTTTTTCCACTCTTCTAATTCTTCTAAACTAATCATATACCCTCTTAACTCTCTTTCAAAAATCTTATTTTGCCCATCAATCCCAGATTTTTACTGAAACTTTTCGTAGTATATCACTTATCATTACATATGACAAGACACATGTTTGAAATTATGTAAAGTTTTTTTACAGAAAACAATCAATCATTCTGAATCCATACATAATCCAGACTGTTTTGCAGCATATTAAGCAATAGAATGTATGACCCACATTCGGTTACTGCAAAAAAATATGAAAAAGAGGTATTATATATGTTAAACGGAGATACCATAAAGTTACTGCGTGAATGTGATGCCGGCACAAAAATGGCAGTTTATTCCATGGATGAGATCTGTGATAAAATCTCAGATACAGATTTCAAAAATGTTGTCACAGCATCCAGGCAGAAACATGAACGTCTTGGTAATGAAATCCATACACAATTAGAAAAATTCGATGATTCCGCCAAAGAACCGAACGTATTTGTAAAAGGAATGTCCTGGCTGAAAACAAATGCCAAATTAGCTGTCGAGGAAAGCGATGCTGTGTGTGCCGATCTGTTAACCGAAGGATGTAACATGGGTGTCAAATCACTCTGCCGTTATTACAACCAGTACGCAGCTGCAGACGAACAGGCACAAGGATTCTGCAAGGAACTGATCCATCTGGAAGAAAATCTCGCCAAAGAAATACGAAGTTATCTATAGGCAGACAAATCAAAAAAGACAATAACAACCTTTTGGATTGTTACTGTCTTTTTTGTTATCTGCCTTTTACAACAAATTCCTGAATTTCTTCCATAACCATATCATCTTCTTCATGTATCGTCAGAGTCAGTGGCTTTGACAGATCCATTGTGCAGACGCCGATAATAGATTTTCCATCCACAATATATCTGCCTTTTGCAAGATCAAATGTTCCCTTATGACTGCTTAGAATATGACATAGTTTCTTTGCTTTTTCCGGTGCATCGATCAATACTTCTATCTGCTTCAAAACAAAATCCTCCTGTTTTTGTTCTTGTATAGATATAGTATTCCACAATTTCCCACCGGTTATTCATTATTCAGCAAGCAATGCTTCAATCTCATCAAGCACTTCTCCAAACACATCAAGTGCTTCCTGGATCGGCTTTGGTGTTTCAAGATTAACGCCTGCAATTTTAAGGAGTTCTACCGGAGAGGCAGAACATCCGCCTGACAAAAATTTCTTATAACGCTCTACTGCAGGTGCTCCCTCTTTTAAGATTCCATGTGCCAGTGCAACCGCGGAAGAAAATCCCGTTGCATACTGATATACATAAAAATTATAATAAAAATGAGGGATTCTTGCCCACTCATAGGCAATCTCAGGATCTGATACCATATCCGGTCCAAAATATTTGCAATTCAGGTCATAATACAGTTTATTTAATGTCTCAGCAGTCAAGCTTTCTCCCTCTTCTGCCATCTTATTACTTAACATTTCATACTCTGCAAACATTGTCTGACGGTAAACAGTTCCTTTGAAGCTGTCAAGATAATGGTTGAGCAGATAAGCGCGCTCTTTTTTATCTGTCGTATTTTTCAGAAGATATTCCATTAAAAGTACTTCGTTACATGTAGATGCCACTTCCGCAACGAAAATCTTATACTGGGAATAAATATATGGCTGCGCTTCGTTTGAATAGTAGGAGTGCATTGCATGTCCCATCTCATGTGCAAGTGTAAACATGTTATCAAGCGTATCATTGTGATTTAACAATACATATGGATGTCCGCCATATGCGCCTGCAGAATAAGCCCCGCTTCTCTTTCCCTCATTCTCATAAACATCGATCCAGCGGCTTTCAAATCCTTCTTTTACCTTTGCAACATATTCTTCGCCGAGTGGTGCTAATGCCTTTAAAACAGTCTCTTTTGCCTCTTCAAAAGAAATCTTCTTTGCTGCATCTGCAATCATTGGTGTATACACATCATACATATGAAGTTCATCTACACCGAGACATTTTTTACGAAGACGTACATAACGGTGCATTTTGTCCATATTTTTATTGATCGTATCGATCAGATTATAATACACAGACGGAGAAACATTGTTTGCATCCACTGCTGCTTCCAATGTTGAAGCATAATGTCTTGCATTTGCATAAAAAATCTGCTGTTTTACCTGTCCATTATATAATGCAGCAAGTGTATTAGCATACTGTTTATATACACCGTAAAAACCTTCAAATGCGTCTTTGCGCACGCGGCGGTCTGCAGACTCTTCAAACGGCACAAAATTACCGTGGGACAGTCTTACTGTATCACCCTCTTCATCTTTGATCTCCGGGAATACAAAATCAGCATTGTTGATAATAGAATATACCTGTCCGGATGTCTCTGCCATATCCCCTGTCATCGCCACCAGCTTTTCCATCTCCGCAGAAAGCGTATGTGCTTTGGTACGCTCAATCTCTTCAATCTGCTTCCGGTAAAGTTCCAGTTCCGGCAGTTCTTTATAATATCCTTCTAATACATTTTCATCCATTGTAAGAATCTCCGGGACAATAAATGCTGTGCGGCTCGACACTTTTGTCATCATGGAATACATTTTCTGAGACATTGCCTGATGCGCAGTATTTTTCTGATCCTCATCAAACAGTCTCTCTGCATATTCAAAATCATAATCCAGTTTTTCTCCTGCTTTTGCTGCATTTTCCAATACAAACAGCAGATTTTTTGCAGATGCAGCTACCTTGCCTTCCATTTTCCCAATCTCATCCAGGATCTTATCAATCTCCGTTAAATCTTTTTTCCAATCCTCATCGGATGCATACATATCTTTTAAATTCCATGTATATTCTTCTTTTACTTCACTTCGTTTTAATAATTTTTTTGCCATTGTAAACCTCCAGATTTTTACTGCCAGAAAATAATTCCAACACTCTTTAATTTACGCTCTGCAAAAGAAATTGTAAAGAAAAATATTGATGTTTTTTTATCTATTGTTTATTCGGTGCAAGGAACAGCTCGTAGAAGTTATTCAATGCATCCGGTTCTCTGCTGTTTCCGATTCCATGGTCTTCCACATATTTTTTTATCTCTTTGATGGTTTCTTTTGATAATACATAGGTTTCAACCGGGGTATCATTATCCATATTATTTAATGCTGATTCCAGTGCCGCACGGTATTCCGGATCGACTTTCCAGATAGAATTATCTTCAAGTCCTCCTTCTTCATACGGCTTATGATAATATTTGCTGTTGATGAAACGGGTAACTCCGGTCAGATCCATCTGTGTGATCTTCTTCGGTGTTGTATCGGTTACATACACCATGATCTGTTTCACATAAGTATTTCCTGTATGGTCAA